>NZ_JAPFCD010000002.1:0-239408 GCF_026153155.1 Photorhabdus aballayi
ACCAACGCTATTATGGGAAATTAAGGATGGTTCAACTACCCACCATCCTTAAAAGTTATTACACCCTTCATCTTTCAAGCTGCTGCTTTGTTGGCTGCTTTCACTCACCCCAGTCACATCGTTATCTATGCTCCTGGGGATTCGTTCACTTGCCGCCTCGCTGCAACTCGAAATCTATTAGGTATAGCTTAACTCATTATTCCACCGCAACATTTTCATCCTGATCAACCGCAAAACAAGCGATTAGTTGATTACTATATTGATTCAGTTTTGGTTGAAGCTGAGTACAAACGCTAAGCGCCCGACGGCAACGCGCTGCAAATGCGCAACCGGGTGGTGGATTCATCGGGCTTGGCAATTCGCCGGTCAACTTTATCCGTTCACGGCGTAATTCAGGGTTCAGCCTTGGCGTTGCTGATAATAACGCCTGTGTATAGGGATGACGAGGGTTACTGAAAATCATCTCCCTACTGCCTTTTTCCACACAACGACCAAGGTACATCACCATCACTTCATCAGCGATATGTTCAACCACAGACAAATCATGGGAGATAAAGACATAAGAGAGCCCCAACTCTTGCTGCAAATCCATCATCAGGTTCAGCACCTGCGCCCGTACCGAGACATCCAATGCGGAAACTGGCTCATCCGCAATCACCACATCCGGGTCCAACATTAGACCACGGGCAATCGCAATCCTTTGCCGTTGACCACCAGAGAACATGTGCGGATAACGGCTGTAGTGTTCAGTTTTCAGCCCCACTTTTTCCATCATCTGCAACACTTTTTCTTTACGTTCCTGTGCGCTCAACTTGGTATTGATCCGCAGAGGTTCTTCCAGGATCTGACCAACTTTCTTACGCGGATTAAGTGAACCATAAGGGTTCTGGAACACAATCTGGATTTTCTGACGGCGCAGTTTTTCGGCTGCTTTATTGGGTACCAGCAGATCTTGCCCCTGATAATAGAGCTCACCATCGGTTGGCTTTTCAATCATCGTCAGCAACCGCCCCAGGGTAGATTTACCACACCCCGACTCACCCACAACTGCCAGCGTTTTTCCTCTCTCCAGTTCGAAAGAGATGCCATCCAATGCTTTTACCGTACTGGCAGGTGAAAATAGCCCCCCTTTGATTGGGTAATATTTTTTCAGCTCTGTTGCTTTCAATAACGGCGCCGTTGATGTCTCCTGCGCCTGATAAGTAGGTTCACTCATACTGTCGGTCTCCCTGCATCATCCAACGGCATATGGCATTTCACCTGACGTTCCCCCACTGTCCTTAATTCCGGTTCCACCTGACGACAATGCTTTTCGGCATAGGGACAACGCGGATTCAGCAAGCAGCCAACGGGCCGGTCATATTTCCCCGGTACAACGCCCGGCAAAGAAGCAAGACGGGATTTATCCGCGGCAAATTCAGGTAATGCTCTAAGCAGGGCCTGAGTATAGGGATGGCGCGGCGCACGGAAGATCTCCGACGCTTTACCAGATTCCACCACCTGCCCGGCATACATCACGATAATGTGATGAGCAGCTTCTGCCACTAATGCTAAGTCATGGGTGATTAATATCAGCGCCATATTTTCCCGTTGCTGCAACTCCAACAACAGCTCAATAACCTGCGCCTGAATGGTCACATCCAGCGCCGTTGTCGGTTCATCAGCAATCAGTAATTTTGGCCGACAAGCAATCGCCATTGCGATCATCACCCGTTGACTCATACCACCTGATAATTGATGCGGATACACATCCAGACGTGATGCAGGATCAGGGATACCCACCAAGGTCAACAGATCAATCGCCCGCTGGCGGCGAGTACGACGATTACCGCCTTGATGCACTTTTAGTGCTTCCATAATCTGAAACCCAACGGTGTAACAGGGATTCAAGCTGGTCATCGGATCTTGGAAGATCATTGCCACTTCCGCACCAACTAATTGTCGGCGTTCTTGTTCGGAAATTTTGGTCAGATCACGCTGGTTAAATTCCAACTTGTCAGCCATCACTCTACCCGGATAATCAATCAATCCCATCACAGCCAATGAACTGACCGATTTACCTGAACCAGACTCTCCGACAATCCCAACAACCTGCCCTTGCTCAACCCGGTAACTGATGCGGTCAACGGCGCGGAATGGTGCTTCTTCGTCACCGAAGTGAACCGATAATTTTTCTACATTTAACAGTGCCATTTCGCCACCTCACTACTGCTTGAGTTTAGGATCAAGCGCATCACGCAAACCGTCACCCATCAGGTTAAACGCCAATACTGTCAGCAGAATCGCTACCCCTGGGAATGTCACCACCCACCAGGCGCTTTGCGCAAACTGCAATACATCAGACAGCATTGTCCCCCATTCCGGCGTGGGCGGCTGCGCCCCCATCCCCAGAAAACCCAAAGCAGCCATATCAAGAATGGCATTAGAAAAACCCAGAGAAGCCTGCACAATCAGCGGCGCCAGACAGTTAGGCAGAATATTGATAAACATCTGACGCATGGAACCCGCACCCGCCACCTGTGAAGCCGTGACATAATCACGGTTAACTTCGACTAATACCGCAGCGCGAGTTAAGCGGATGTAATGCGGCAGAGACACAAAGGTCAACGCCAATGAAGCATTGACAATGGATGGCCCAAATATCGCTACCAGCACCAAAGCCAGCAACAGACTTGGCAATGCCAGCATAATATCAACGATACGCATGATGATAATATCCACCACACCACCGAAATAACCCGCCAGCACACCCAGTACAACCCCCATCAACAGGGATAGCACCACCACCAGACAACCTACCAGTAGTGAAAGCCGGGCGCCATACATCAGACGTGAAAGTAAATCACGTCCAACATCATCAGTACCCAAAATAAACTGCCAACTTCCTCCATCCTGCCATACCGGCGGCGTCAGCAAAGAATCGCGGAATTGTTCAGCCGCACTGTGTGGAGCCAGTACCCCCGCCAACAGAGCAACCAATAACATCAGCACAATATAAACCAGACCAACAACAGCCCCTTTATTGCGCTTAAAGTAATACCAAAACTCCTGCATCGGCGTCATAATTTTAGGCACACCGCTTGCAGGCTCAGTCACTTGAGACATAATACACTCCCTATTTCTTATGCCGGATACGCGGGTTAACGATGCCGTATAGCAAGTCAACTATCAGGTTAACCAAGATGATCATGATCGCTACCAGTAATACGCCGCCTTGCACCACCGGATAATCCCGGCGTTGAAGGGCATCGATCAGCCAACGTCCAAGCCCCGGCCAAGAGAAGATAGTTTCAGTCAGGATTGCTCCCGCCAGCATCATGCCCACCTGCAAGCCGATAACGGTTACAACTGGCAGCAATGCGTTGCGAAGCGCATGGACCACAATCACACGAATACGGCTCAAGCCTTTAGCGCGTGCAGTACGGATATAATCCTCACCAAGTACTTCCAACATAGAAGAGCGGGTCATACGGACAATCACCGCCAGTGGAATCGTTCCCAAGACAATGGCAGGCAAAACGATATGCATCACCGCATCTTTAAAATCACCGGCTTCACCCCAGAATAGTGTGTCGATTAGCATAAAACCCGTCAGCGGGTAACTGTCGTCAAGGAAAACACTGTCGCTTATTCGCCCGGATACCGGCGTTAGATCCAACTGGACAGAAACCAGCATGATCAACATGATCCCCCACCAGAAGATCGGCATGGAGTATCCCGTTAGGGAAATACCTATCGCAGTATGATCAAAAACAGAACCGCGTTTTACCGCCGCCAAAACGCCAACGGGAATACCGACAGCAATCGCGAACAGCATGGCGCACATCCCCAGTTCAAGAGTTGCCTTGAAACGGGGAACAAACTCTTCCCACACAGAGATATGGCTTTTCATGGAGATACCAAGATCGCCATGTAACACATTGCCTACATAATGAAAATATTGCTGCCAGAGTGGCTTATCCAGCCCCATTTCAGCCATTACCTGAGCATAGCGCTCAGCAGATATTCCACGTTCCCCGGCCATAATGGTCACCGGATCGCCGGGGATCATATGGACAAAAGCAAAAGTCAGTAAAGTAATGCCAATAAACGTTGGGATTACCAACCCCAGACGTCGGAGTATGAACTGCAACATATCCCAAACTCTCTTTTTTTAAATGCCGGTTACAGCTCTCAGGCCGTTTGGCTTGATAAGGGGGAGGACTTTCCCCCTTTGGCTCACAATTCAATAAACGCCTTGTCTCTACTTTTCTTGTTAGTTTTCCGCCGGTTATAACTGCCTGGAGAAAACCGCCATCTTCGGTTAAAGATCAGGAAGATGGCATATCACAACAAAGTAAGAACAGGATTATTCGAGAGACACGGTATCGAAAAGATGTCTACCCAGAGGATCAACGACATAACCTTTGACCTCTTTACGGATCGGTTCATAAACCGTGGAATGAGCCACAATCAGTGCCGGGACCTGTTCGTGCATCACAACCTGCGCCTGTTTGTAAAGCTCGACACGTTTGGCGTGATCAGCAACGATTCGGGCTGGCTGAATGGCATCTTCAAACGGTTTGTAACACCATTTAGAGTAGTTAGAACCCCGTTCTTTGGCTGCACAGCTAAATAAGGTTGCGAAGAAGTTATCTGGATCACCATTGTCTCCCGTCCAGCCCATCATCACAATTTGGTGCTCGCCGTCTTTAGCTCGCTTCAAATATTCCCCCCATTCATAGCTAACAATTTTGGCTTTCACCCCAATTTTTGCCCAGTCAGCCTGGACCATTTCAGCCATACGACGGGCATTTGGGTTATACGCCCGTTGTACCGGCATTGCCCACAGATCAATGGTAAAACCACTTCCCATCCCTGCTTCTTTTAGAAGCTGTTTCGCTTTTTCCGGATCGTACTGATAATCTTTAAGATCATTGTCGTAACCCCACATGGTTGGTGGGATCAGATTTTTGGCTTTCTGACCAGCGCCCTGATAAACCGCTTCAACGATAGCGTCTTTATTGACTGCCATCGTCAACGCCTGACGAACTTTGACGTTATCCAATGGCTTTTTAGTGACGTTGAAAGCGACATAACCGACATTCAGACCAGGCTGCTCCAACAAAACAATATCTTTATCCTGTTTCATGCGAGCAATATCTGCCGGATTTGGATATGGCATAATCTGACATTCATTTTTTTGTAGTTTTGCATAACGCACAGAAGCATCAGGGGTAATAGAGAAGACCAACCGGTCAACTTTGGCTTTATCTCCCCAGTATTCTTTGAAGGCTTTATACAGAATGCGAGAATCTTTCTGATATTGCACCAACTGGAACGGGCCTGTACCAATTGGATTCAGATCGACTTTCTCCGGCGTACCGGCTTCCATCATCTTATCTGCATATTCTGCTGACATAATAGAGGCGAAATCCATGCCTAAGTCAGCTAGGAATGGGGCTTCTGGGCGGCTCAGTTCAATCCTGACAGTATAATCGTCTACTTTTTCAACCTTATTGATTATCTCACTCATACCCATGCCAATGAAATATTCATAGCTGCCGCCTGACACCTTGTGGTATGGGTGGTTTGTATCTTTTTGCCGCATGAAAGTGTAGATCACATCATCAGCATTAAATTCTCGGCTTGGTTTGAAGTCTTTACTATCGTGCCACTTAACACCTTTGCGCAGATGAAAAGTGTAAACTTTACCGTCATCGCTAATATCCCATTTTTCAGCCAAGCTCGGAATAATTTCAGTTGTACCTGTTTTGAACTCAACCAAACGGTTATACAGTGGTCTGGAGCTGGCATCATAAGTTGTGCCAGCAGTGAACAATTGAGGATTAAAGCCTTCCGGTGAACCTTCGGAACAGTAAACCAATGTTTTTGCCTGAACGCTGGCGGTTACTGCCAATGCAACTAAGCTGACCCCTAGCTTCAATAACTTCGCCCCTTTAGAGAAAGTTGTCATTTTCTTGCACTCCATTTGTGATGTTGTTGTATACAGCCAGAATCTGCACTTCCTGTCAGAAACTGCGCTGTTTAGATTTTGTTTATTATTTTCAGCTTATCAATTAAACAACTGTTGTCTCTTGCGTCAATAAGATCTCAACAGATGCCATCAACAATAGAAAAACACAAAGGAAACTAATAATTAACATAGTTAGCACAAAAACATGACAATGCGCACGTTTTATAGGCAAAAAGACCATAAAAGGCACATAGCTACAGGATTAATCACCATTAACTTGTGAGCAAAATTTGTGGTTGTTTGATTAATTAGTAAACGATTATTTCGGTAGAAAAGATGATAACTGGCATAAAATGCTGTGTGCCGAATAAAGTCGGCATCTGAAAAGTGAATCAAATAAGTATAACACTAATAATATAAATAAATACAAAAACCTGTTACTAGTTTATCTAAGTTTTCATCACTTTTGGTTTCATTAATGATTAACTAATAAATTAATGGCCGTTGCCATTATCCGGTCTCTATAATGCTAGGCAGATTTCAAATACCCGCCCAACCCTTCAATTCTCCTAATTTTTTCGTAGTCTTGTTGGATAACATCCTTATCATGATGTACGAAATAAACCGTTCCAGACTGGCTAAAGACATCTTTATTTATTGTAATTTCATCACCTTCATCAACATAAAAAAAAGTTTCACAGAAAAAGGGGAATTTTTTCATAATCGTAAATACTAGTATTAGTAATTATAGTAAAGAAATATGAAAAAATTTAATTATTTTCTGCACGAAATAGATGAAAAATCATCATCCGATAATAATAGACGTTACATTGCTTCAGCGGTAGCTCGTGAATTGACTTAGTGTTAGCGGTACATTTTTCTATCAATCAAATGACAAGATAAATAGTGCAATAACAGAATAGCACGACAAAAACTAAAATAATGATTTATGAATACGTAATTAATGCTATATGAAAACTAAAGAATTTAATATCAGAATTAGACGATATTATATTAAAAAATGGAGAGCCAATGAGAATGTTATCCGCTGAAAGAAAATGTTCTAAAGAAACGAACAATCAAACATTATCTGTCCATTCAGAGTTGTTACACGAAAATTCATCATCATTTACTATCCAAGGTGAAACTCCCCATTGTGACCAAATTATTCAAAGGGGTGATCATGCACTAGTAGGGATAAGCCCTTTTAATTCACGTTTTTCAAAAAATTATGTTGTGGATCTTATTCAGTGGTCAAGTAATCACTTCCGGCAAGTCGACGTACTGTTACCTTGTGAACATGAAGCTTCACGCCTTTTAGTTGCTAGTGGAATTGAGGACACTAAGGCTATCAAGAAAACACAACGCGAAATTAAACGTCATTTACGTATTCTTGATTCTGTTATTTCAATGGCAATATTAAAAAGTAAGCCAATCAGAGTCATTCAATTTAGCGACTTTGCACTAAACTATGATTACCAATCTCTTAGAACACAGGTTGAAAACGCTTTCAATGCATCAGAGTCTTTTAAGAAAATCTGCCTTGATATGTCTTTTCAAGCCATAAAAGGGCGACTAAAAGGTACTGGACAATACTTTGGTCAAATTGACCTACAATTTGTATATAAAGCGTTGCCATACATTTTCGCTGAAATTCCCTTTTACCTCGATACCCCTCGACTACTTGGAGTAAAACATTCTACATTGCTCTATCATCGCCCTTGGCCTATAGGAAAAGGCTTATTTAACGGTAGTTATCCTATACAAGTAGGAGATAAACAGAGTTATGGAATTGTCACTCAATTATAGAAAATAAAGAATCAAATTAGACAGGCTCTTATTATTCAACACCATTTAAAGAAGAAGTAAAATAATGGCTAAATTAAATTCTTTCAGCATTCACAACCCAAAATTTATAGAAAATCCTTATGACTTTTACAATACCTTGCATGAGCAAGATTTAATTTATTTTGATCAATCTCAAAATAGCTATTTTATCGGCAAATATGAGGATGTTGACGCTATTTTAAAATCCTCAATTTTCAATACACAGCCATTGATTGAGCGAGCGGAACCCGTTATGGGAGATCGTGTTCTTGCTCAAATGGAAGGTGAAGAACACGCGCATAAACGAAAACTCGTGATGCAAGGACTTTCAAAAGATTATTTTGATAACCACTACGAACCCATGATTCGAAAGCTCACAGAAAATCTCCTACAACCTCATATTGAAAAAGGAAATATAGATCTTGTTAATGACTTTGGCCGAGATTACGCTGTATTAGTGACATTAGGTATTCTTGGGCTACCAAGTGATAACTATCGTGACATAGCTGAATGGCACAAGGGTATCGCCAATTTTATTACCCAATTTGATCAAACAGAGCCAGAGAAAATGCACAGCCTTGAATGTAGTCAGAAATTGATCCGCTTACTAAATCCTATAGTGGACCAGCGGCGGTGTAATCCTGGTGGAGACTTTATATCTATACTTTGTGGTGGTAACGGACAAAATACAGGGATGTCTACAAGTGAAATTACGGCATTGTGTCTAAACATTCTATTAGCTGCCACAGAGCCTGCCGACAAGACACTAGCAATGATGTTTAATCACTTAATATCTAATCCAGGTATGTTTGATGCAGTTGCTAAAGATCGTAGTCTAGTTCGAGACGCACTTGAAGAAACTTTACGTCTGACATCACCCGTACAGCTAATTCCAAGAAAAGCGGGTGAAGATGTCACTATCTCTAATATTGATATCCCCAAAGGTGCCCTAGTATTTTGTATGATTGGTGCAGCTAATCGCGATCCATCAGTTTTTCATAAACCAAATGAATTTGATCTATATCGACGAAAGAATGCAATTTCTCAGCAGAAAGCAAATCGAAGGAGACAGTTAGCCTTCGGTACAGGTATGCATGCCTGTGTTGGTGCTGCATTTTCACTCCGTCAGTTGGAGATTTCATCCAATATTATTTTGGATCGCCTGTGCAATTTACGTTTTGCTGATAACTATCATTATCAAGAAACAGGTGTGTATACACGAGGGCCTTCTAAACTCCTTTTGAGTTTTGATCCAATAATATCTTCTACTTCGGCAAATGGTTGTCCTGATCTGAAAATCACTGTGGAAAAGATGGAATAGGAACATAAAGTTCATGCTATGGTGTAATGAGGAACGCTGTCACCTATCTAATACAGCGACATAATGGTGAGTATGAGACAGTTCTAGAAAAACATCAGACTTGTATGAAATAGCTCAGAAGATCCATCTGAAGTACTGATTAAAGGGATGCCAAAGGTAGGCATCCCTTGAAACAATGATACTCAATCCCAAACTAGAGAAAATACTATCAAAATAAGCAGTTTTAAAATTATCTTAGGTGACAACTTGGTCAACTTTCGTTCAGGTAAGAAAACTTTATTGGTGACGGAGATATATCATGAGCAAAAATAGTGATTCTGGGCAGTCAGCACCTTTAAACCGATACCAACACTGGGTTATCACATGTCTTGTCATCGGGATTTGTTTACCTCTATTAGATGCAACAATCATTGGCGTTGCCATTCCATCTCTGACAGTCAGTCTTTCGGCTTCAGTTGCACAGCTACAGTGGGTTTCAACACTGTATACCTTGAGTGCAACAGTCACAGTCACGATTTGTGCTTGGGCAACACGCCGAGTGGGAGCCAAAAACCTTTGGCTAACCGGTCTGGTCGTTTTTACGTTAGGTTCATTACTTTGCGGTTTTTCCTCTCACATTGATTTTCTTTTAGCCAGTAGAGTCATACAGGGCATAGGTGCCGGTATTCTGATGCCTGTAATGCAAACAGTATTGGTTAACGCAGTTGGCAAGCAAAATTTGAAAGGAGCTATGGCAACTATTGCTGTACCTACAGTTATTGCTCCTATTGCTGGGCCTATTGTCGCAGGCTATTTATTGCACATCGGTGATTGGCGTTTAATCTTCTTTATCAATGTACCTATTGGGATAGCAGCCATTGTGCTAAGCGCTATGTGTATCACCAGAAATGATAAGGCGGAATCTATACGCTTTGATCTAATGGGATTTTTATTGCTGACACCATCGCTATTGTTCATGATTTACAGTCTGTCATTGCTGACAAAAGCAGATACAATGAGCCCTCTCCATTGGCTAATTATGGTTGGGATCTTACTTGCAAGCCTAATACTCATTTTGCTTTTTGTCCGCCATACACGAAATAAAACCTCTGATGCTTTAATTCAACTCACACCATTTAAAGTAAGCTCTTTTACCGCATCCATTTGGTTATTACTTCTTTCAAGTATTAGTTTTTATGGCGGCCTTTTTGCTTTACCAATTATGTTTATACATGGCTTTCAACAAAGTGAATTACTTGCCAGTATTTGGATAGGTGCCCACGGAGTAGGCGCACTTCTTTCACGCTCTTACCTTAAATCATTAAGCGAACGTTTTAGTGTAAGTAATTTAGCTCTAATTGGAACAATAATGACTATATTCGGCACAGTGCCGCTATTCTTGCACAATATCCCATCTCATCCAGAAATCATCATGGTGACAATGTTGCTTAGAGGAGCTGGTATAGGTTTACTTACATTATTAGCTATGTCCCATGCTTATAATGAGTTACCTGCCACTCAAGTTCCGGATGCGAGCGTCATCACCAGAATCGGAACCTTATTTGGCGCATCGCTAGGTACAGCAACTGTCGCTGTACTTTACAGCATTAGTCCAAGTCGTGAGAACTTTTCCCTTATTTTACTTGGGCTACTATTTATTACTTTCTGTTGTACAATTCCAGCACTTAAACTACGACGTTAATCTCAGTATAGTACGGGCACATAATTCTGTGCCCGATTTTTAGATGGACTACCTGATACATTGGCACCTTGATGTTCAATGCATATAACGCCGTCATGAACAAGCCGAAGAAAACACTTAGCGCTGTTGGGAGAACAACGGTGAATTACACTGCTCGAATGTATTGAAATAGCATTATCACCGGCATATCATAACTCTGCCAGTCCATGTATGATTTCAGTCGCACCTGCTTTTGTTGTGCTAGAGGTGAATTGTTGTGGATTAAATCCTTTTCTTACACTCCATTTGTGATGTTGTTGTGTACAGCCAGAATCTGCACTTCCTGTCAGAAACTGCGCTGTTTAGATTTTGTTTATTATTTTCAGCTTATCAATTAAACAACTGTTGTCTCTTGCGTCAATAAGATCTCAACAGATGCCATCAACAATAGAAAAACACAAAGGAAACTAATAATTAACATAGTTAGCACAAAAACATGACAATGCGCACATTTTGCAGACAAAAAGACCATAAAAAGCACATAGCGACAGGATTAATCACCATTAACTTGTGAGCAAAATTTGTGGTTGTTTGATTAATTAGTAAACGATTATTTCGGTAGAAAAGATGATAACTGGCATAAAATGCTGTGTGCCGAATAAAGTCAGCACCTGAAAAGTGAATCAAATAAGTATAACACTAATAATATAAATAAATACAAAAACCTGTTACTAGTTTATCTAAGTTTTCATCACTTTTGGTTTCATTAATGGTTGATTAGTAAATTAGTGATCATTACCATTATCAGTCCACCATTAATACCAAGCTGGCTAAAGACATCTTTAGTTATTTCGACTTCATCACTTTTATCAGCACAAAAAACAACTTCATAGAAAAAGGGGGATTTCTTTAATTACGATATGAAATTATTAGCAGTAAATAAACCAAAACGGTGATTAATCAGACGTACATTATAGGAGTGATTAATGAGTGTATAAACTTATCTCTTTATAGCCTTGTGAAAATCCCCCTACTCAATAATAGACATAATAGCAGCACTAATTTTCCCTAAACCTATTGCTAATTTATCTATTATCGGTCGTAATATTCCATCTATTTATACCTCATTATATCTTCTTATCTTTTTTTATCTTACTCACACCAAGAATAACTAATAAAGAAACTATAACCGAAGCTGCGATAAGACTTTCAACAGAAAAAGCTATACGTGAATCAAAATATTGAAAAAGAATGGTAAATACCGGTATTAGTAGAAATAGTAAAGAAACATGAAGAGGGGTAATGGCATTAATTGCCTTCAATACAAGATAGATTGGAAGTAAATGTCCAATTATAACAAGAAGCGACATCGGAAAAATTATCTCGCTATCTAAACTAAGAGAAACATCGGATATTGAAACATAACAAAATGAAAGTATTACCATTAAAATACTTCTAACAGACAATATCTCATATGTTTGCCATTTTTCCTTGAATAATTTCTTAGAAAAAATAGTGTATAATACCGTTCCTACAGCACCGATTATCACACTAACAATGCCAATAATCCTATCCTGAATTGAGCTTGATGGTAATCCACTATTTCCTAAAAATGCATTTACCAGCATCACACCTACCCCAATGAGAACTAACCAGGATATGACAACTTCCAATTTTTCCGTTTTTGCTTCGCCTTTATCGATAAAAGATGAGAGGAGGATAGTTATCGCAGGGCCGCAAGCCACTGAAGCCACACCCACAATTGCAGGTTCAAGAAAACGCAACGAAATGATTAATCCTCCCCAATTTAATAGAATTGAAACATTAATAATTAACACCAATAAGGTGTTCTTGCGGACCTTCATAATTAATTGATCAATTCCTTTGAAAATACTTATCATCATAAATAATAAAGTAGACGATATAAAACAATAAAAGATAACAATAGCTGAATTTATCGACTGCGTTAAATATGCAACAAACACATCAGATGCTGCACTGATGAGACAAAAAATAATCCCGTATACTACACCACTATATGTAGACATATATCACCTATTATCCTCTTGCTCCAAAAATCAAAATTCCGACATTGGATTGGTTTTATTATTGAAAATTAATCTTTAATCACTATCACCTCCACTTTTAGTATAATGTTTTGCCGCCTAAACTACTCCATTCAGAAATAATTACTTTGGTGTTTCATACAGAATATCTTATTTTTCTCTTTACGCTCACCTTTCATGCCCGGTCGAATCTTAGCTTCTTTTTCTAGGATATTAACTATATGTGAGAATGTCCTATCTTTATAGCTACCGATAGGATCGTGATATTCACACTTAGAAAATACTCGATTATCGTTTATTTTAAATTTATCAATTTCGAGTAAAAGCGTGCTGCCTATATCACTTAAGTTCATAGTCATATTCCATATAATATTTATAGAAGGTAATATTCATACACTATTCTTGTGCTTTTTCAAACAAGTCATTTAATGAATGAGATATATTTCTCAGATAAACAAACCAAGTCTTATTTATCATAGAATGAATATTATAAGGATAACATTAAATACAATTGATAATAATTAAATGTCATTTTCTACCATGTTATTATTAGTATATGCGTAACTTTTATACAGAAATTACTATCACACACGATTAAAAAATTTCAAGTTAAATAGCGGAAATTATATATACCCTATGGATTTCAAGATGCATCGCGACGGCAAGGGAACGAATCCCCGGGAGCATAGATAACTATGTGACTGGGGTGAGCGAGCGCAGCCAACAAAGAGGCAACTTGAAAGATGACAGGTATATAGGTTTTTCTAAATACTTAATTTACTGCCAACGTCGGTAAACTCACGGGCAAAAAATAGTTACTGGCTCTTTCCATTGACCTAGCCAATATGAACAGAATATCTGCCAATGTACTCAAATAAATACCACATAATCAATAAGGTAAATCATGTTGAGATGGAGCTAAAAATACAGCACCAGATATTACTATCTGAGCAACCCCTTAATCGAAAAATGCTATCTGCTCTCAAGAGCGACAGTATGTTTTTACATCCAATTTTCGATAGTTTTTGACATTTTTACGAGATTCACTTAGATCAAATTTATGTATAAATATTTTAATAGGGATGTAATGAATTTCTATAAAAATTAAAAAATTTATACAGGATTATATCGGATTACATTAAAAAAATGGAAAGTCAATGGAAACGTTATCTACTGAAAGAAAATACGTAAAAGAAACGAATAATCAAATATTATCAGTCAATTCAGCATTTTTACACGAAAATTCAGCATTATTTACCGTTCAAGGTGAAACCTTTCGTTGTAACCAAATTATTCAGAGAGGTGATCATGCATTAGTAGGGATCAGCCCCTTTAACTCGCGTTTCTCAAAAGACTATGTTATGGACCTTATTCGGTGGTCAAATCATTACTTCCGACAAGTCGATATATTGTTACCTTGTGAATGTGAAGCTTCACGCCTCTTAGTCGCTAGTGGAACTGAGAAGGCTAAGGCTATCAAGAAAACACATCGCGAAATTAAACGTCATTTACGTAACCTTGATGATGCTATTTCCATGACAAAGTTAAAAAGTAAGCAAATCAGAATTATCCAATTTAGTGACTTTGCACTAAACCATGACTATCAATCTCTTAAAACACAAGTTGAAAACGCTTTCAATGAATCAGAATCTTTTAAAAAAATCTGCCTTGATATGTCCTTCCAAGCCGTAAAAGGTCGACTAAAAGGTACTGGACAATACTTTGGTCAAATTGACCTACAATTAGTATATAAAGCATTACCATATATTTTCTCTGAAATTCCCTTTTACCTCGATACATCTCGATTACTTGGAGTAAAGTCTTCTACATTGCTCTATCACCGCCCTTGGCCAATCGGAAAAGGATTATTTAGTGGTAGTTATCCTATCCAAGTAGGAGATAAACAAAGTTACGGAATCGTCACTCAATTATAAAATACACAGAATTTTATGAGATAGTAGCTGTATTAAGGCTAATAGGCTCTTAGTACTAAATATCATTTAGAAAGGAAGAAAAATAATGGCTAAATTAAGTTCTTTCAACATCCAAGATCCAAAATTTATAAAAAATCCTTACGATTTTTACGACATCTTACATAAACAAGATTTAGTTTATTTTGATCAATCCCGAGACGGCTATTTTATTGGAAAATATGAGGATGTTGAAGCTATTTTAAAATCCTCACTTTTCAATACAAAGCCATTAACTGAACCGGAATCTGTTATGGGGGATCGCGTTCTTATTCAAATGGAAGGTAGAGAACATGCGTGTAAACGAAAACTCATGATTCAAGGGCTTTTAAAAGATTATTTTAATAGTCACTACGAACCCATGATTCGAAATATTACAGAAGATCTCTTACGACCTCATATAGAAAAAGGAAATATAGATCTTGTTAATGACTTTGGCAGAGATTACGCCGTATTAGTTACATTAGGTATTCTTGGATTGCCAAATGATAACTATCTTGACATAGCTGAATGGCACAGGGGTATCACCAATTTTGTTACCCATTTTGACCAAACAGAGCCAGAAAGAATATACAGTCTCGAATGTGGCCAGAAATTGATTCGCTTACTAAATCCTATAGTAGATCAGAGACGATGTAATCCCGGTAAGGATATTATATCTATATTTTGTCAAGATACAGAGATGTCCAAAAGTGAAATTACAGCATTGAGTTTAAATATTCTATTAGCGGCGATAGAACCTGCTGACAAAATATTAGCAATGATGTTTAATCACTTAATATCTAATCCAGATATGCTTGAGGCAGTGATTAAAGATCGCAGTCTAATTCGAGACGCATTTGAAGAAACCTTGCGTCTGACGCCACCAGTACAGTTAATTCCAAGAGAAGCGAATGAAGATATCACTATTTCTGGTATTGATATTCCGAAAGGTACTTCGATATTTTGTATGATTGGCGCAGCTAATCGTGATCCATCGATTTTTCACAAACCAAATAAATTTGATCTACACCGAAGAAAGAATGCAACTTCGCAACAGCAAGCAAATCGAAAGAGACATTTAGCTTTTGGTGCAGGGACTCATGCTTGTATTGCGGCCGCATTTTCATTTAGTCAGTTGGAAGTTTCATCCAATATTATTTTGGATCGCCTGCACAATTTACGTTTTGCTGATAACCATCATTATCAAGAAACGGGAGTATATACACGAGGACCAGCTAAACTCCTTTTAAGTTTTGATCCAATAATATCGTCTATTTCAGAGAATGGTAGCTCTGATTTGAAAATCACTATGGGGATGATGGAATAGGAACATAAAGTTCAGAAGATCCATCTAAATACTGATAAAGGGATGCCGGAAGTGGGCATCCCTTGAAATAGTCAGGAGATACCTGCACTTATTATAGAAAAGAGTTAAAACTGACTACCTTATACATTGACGCCTTGATGCTCAATGTATATGATGCCGTTATGAACAAATCGAAGAAAACACTTAACACTGTTGGGCGAACAACAGTGGACTACACTGATCGAATGTATTGGAATGGCATCATTAAGATGAGCTTATCCAAGTTTTTCATTCTCAGCGCCCTACAACAACGGCCTATGCACGGTTACGAAATTGCCCGTGAGGTTGAACGTTCTACCCAAGGGTGTTGTTCACCTACTGAAGGTACAATTTATCCGGTGCTGCGTGAATTTGAGCAGGGAGAATATGTCACGGTACACAATGAAACCGTTGCAGGCCGTGGACGCAAGGTATACACATTAACCGACAAAGGGCGCAAAGCTTTTGCTGTCGCTGTAGAAGCTTGGATGGAAGTTGCTACACACATCAATCGTCAGCAATGACGGTTTTTTTTAACTCAATACATTGACCATCTATGCATTGATCAGGAATATGAGGAATCTATTGTAAATCTGGCGCCAAAATTACCGAAACATCATATCAGCCTGCTGATGATTTAATTCAAAGGAGATAAATATGAATGAACAATCATTTAAACAGAGGATTGAAGAGGTACAACATTATTATGGCAAAACCCTGTCTAGTAGAGAGGATCTTGCTATAAATGTATGCACGGTAGACAACACCACTTCAGACAGAATCAAAGAAGTTCTTAAACTTATCCATCCTGATGTACAGAGCCGTTTTTATGGTTGTGGTACGCCTTTTCCTCCCTTGCTAGAAGGAACGACAGTATTAGACTTGGGATGTGGGAGCGGGCGGGACTGTTTTATTCTATCTCACCTCGTAGGTACTGAAGGTAAAGTTATTGGTATTGATGCAACGACAGAACAAATCGAGTTTGCCCAGAGTTTTGTGGATTATCATCGTCGAACCTTTAACTATCCATCCACCAATGTGCATTTTCAACAAGGCTATATCGAGTCACTAGAGGAACTTGATTTACCACCTGAAAGTATAGACGTTATCGTCTCAAACTGTGTCATCAACCTATCTATATCCAAAGCAAGCGTATTGGCAGGTATGGCTCGTTTACTCAAACCTGGCGGTGAAATCTATTTTTCTGACATTTTTTTAGATAGAAGGCTAGAGCAATCACTGAAAAATGACTCACAAATTGTTTGTGAATGTATCGGTGACGCGATGTACTTTGAAGATTTCATACGGCTGGCAAGAACAGCCGGTTTTCATGATGTTCGTGTCATTAATAGCAATTTGAAATCTATAAATAATAAGGAGATCGAAACGAAGCTAGGCGGGGCAAAACTGTATTCAATGACGTTAAGGCTGTTCAAATTAGACTTGGAAGATCGCTGCGAGGACTATGGCCAAGTTGCAATTTATAAAGGCAATTTACCAGATGCGCCTGATCAATTTGTGCTTGATCGAGAACATATTTTTGAAACCGGCAGAGCTGTCCCCGTATGCCGCAATACTGCCGATATGATCACCAAAAGTCGTTACCATACACTCTTTGATTTAATTGGCGATGGGAAAAAACACTATGGTCTTTTCAATTGTGGAAAGCCGAACAATTTTGATACTGATATCAATGTTATGCAAATCTATGCGCCAAGCGGCTGTAACTGTTAGAGTAAACGCCAGATGACAAAAAGCCTTACAGCAATCACTGTAAGGCTTTTCTATTTTCTTTAAGTCTGTGGCTTATTTGACGTCCACAAACTCTAAATTGGTCGGCGAGAGAGGATTCGAACCTCCGACCCACTGGTCCCAAACCAGTTGCGCTACCAAGCTGCGCTACTCGCCGAAAACGAGGCGAATCTTACTGCGCTCGCTATAGGCCGTCAATACCTTTTTAATAATCATGAGTTAGTTGCTGATAAAAACAACTGAAACTCAGCTATGTCGCGCGTTCTCAATCCGTAGAAACAAAAACTACGGTTCCGACGATTATATTTCACAACCGTCAGAACCGATTATTTCAAATCACTATTGCAATAACGAAATATCAGCAACTCTCAGGAACAGAGCACGCAATTCACTTAACAGAGTTAAGCGATTCACCCGTACCTGTTGGTCTTCATCCATTACCATCACATTGTCAAAGAAAGCATCGACAATTTCTCGCAAAGATGCCAATTCAACCAACGCTTCCTGATAGCGCCCTTGAGCAAATAAAGGCGCCAATTTATCCTGTAAAGCCACCAGATGTGTTGCCAGTTTCACCTCTTCCGGCGCTTTCAGCGCAGAAACATCTGCTTTCTCGTTCAACGTCTCTTCAGACTTTGCCAGAATATTAGAAACTCGCTTATTCGCGGCTGCCAACGCAGTGGCTTCATCCAATGTACGGAAGTGTGTCACCGCTTTAACGCGGGCATCAAAATCAGCTGGTTGGGTTGGACGACGCGCCAATACCGCCTGAATGGTATCAATGCTGTAGCCTTGCTCCTGATACCAGGCACGGAAACGGCCAAGCATAAACTCAACTACGTCATCTGTAACCTTGGCATTTGTCAGCTTATCGCCATACAAACGAACCGCTTCTTCCGTCAATGCTTGCAAATCCAGCGGCAATTTTTTCTCGACGATAATACGCAGAGCACCTAATGCCGCACGACGCAACGCAAACGGATCTTTATCACCTTTCGGATGCTGACCAATGCCAAAAATACCCGCCAGAGTATCCATTTTGTCAGCAATCGCTAACGCACAAGAAACGCCAGTAGAAGGCAGTTCATCACCAGCAAAACGCGGTTGATACTGCTCATTCAATGCCAGAGCAACATCCTCTGCTTCACCGTCATGACGAGCGTAATGCATTCCCATCACACCTTGGGTATCGGTGAACTCAAATACCATGTTGGTCATCAAATCACATTTGGACAACAAACCAGCACGGATAGCATGATTCACATCAGCGCCGATTTTCTCTGCAATCCAACCGGCCAACGCCTGAATACGATCGGTTTTATCACGCAAAGTACCAAGTTGTTTCTGGAACAAAACCGTCTCCAGACGAGGTAGGTTATCTTCCAGACGCTGCTTACGATCCGTCTTAAAGAAAAATTCTGCATCAGCCAAGCGTGGACGGACTACCTTTTCATTACCAGTAATGATTTGCTGTGGATCAGAAGAGTCAATGTTGGCGACAAAAATAAAATTCGCCATTAACTTGCCAGCATTGTCGTAAACCGGAAAATATTTCTGGTCGCCTTTCATGGTGTAAACCAACGCTTCTGATGGCACTGCAAGGAATTTCTCTTCAAATTTCGCCGTCAGCACAACCGGCCATTCAACCAATGAAGTCACTTCTTCCAGCAGACTGTCACTGATATCAGCAACGCCGCCTAGCTTAACCGCCGCTTGCTCTACATCCTGCTTAATCAGTGTCTTGCGGATTGTATAATCTGCAAGCACTTTACCACGTTGTTGCAAAATCGCCGGATACTGTTCTGCATCATCAATCGTAAACTCAGGTTCACCCATAAAACGGTGACCACGAATGACACGCGCAGATTTAATACCCAGAACCTCGCCTTCAATTAGTTCATTACCAAATAACATGGTAACGGTATGAACTGGGCGAACAAACTGAGTCTCTTTATCGCTCCAGCGCATCAGTTTAGGAATTGGCAACTTATTTAGCGCACTGTTGACCATCGCCGCCAGCAACTCTTTGACACTGCGCCCTTTAACCAGCGCGCGATACAATAACCATTCGCCTTTATCTGTCACTAAGCGTTCAGCCTGAGCCGCCGTGATACCACAACCGCGAGCCCAACCCTCAGCCGCTTTTGTCGGTTTACCCTCAGCATCAAATGCTTGAGCAATCGCCGGACCGCGCTTTTCTACTTCACGATCAGCTTGCGCCTCATCCAGATTAGCAACTTTCAATGCCAGACGGCGTGGCGTTGCAAACCAGCTTACTTCGCCATACGCTAAGTTCGCGTTATCCAACTCCGCCGCAAAATTAGCAGCAAATGCTTCAGCCAATGAACGAAGAGCCTTCGGCGGCAACTCTTCGGTGCCGATTTCCACCAGGAAAGTCTGTTGAGTCATGACAGCCTCTTAGTTCTGATTCTTGTTACACATAGGGAAGCCTAACGCCTCACGGGAGGCATAATAAGCTTCTGCAACCGCTTTGGTCAGGGTGCGAATACGCAGGATATAACGCTGACGTTCAGTCACCGAGATAGCTTTACGAGCATCCAGCAAATTGAATGTATGGCCCGCCTTGAGAATACGTTCATAAGCCGGCAGCGGCAGAGGCGTTTCTAACGCCAGCAGGTCCTGAGCCTCTTTTTCATATTGTTCGAAACAGGTAAACAGGAAATCGACATCCGCATGTTCAAAATTATAGGTGGATTGTTCCACTTCATTTTGGTGATAAATATCGCCATAAGTGGTTCTACCCAACGGGCCATCGCACCAAACCAGATCATAAACACTGTCTACGCCTTGAATATACATTGCCAGACGCTCAAGACCGTAAGTAATCTCACCCGTGACCGGTTTACACTCAAGGCCACCTACTTGTTGGAAGTAAGTAAACTGAGTCACTTCCATCCCATTAAGCCACACTTCCCAACCCAATCCCCAAGCGCCTAACGTTGGGTTTTCCCAGTTATCTTCAACAAAACGGATGTCATGAACCGTTGGGTCTAATCCTAGTTCCTTCAGAGAACCCAGATATAACTCCTGAATATTATCTGGAGATGGTTTAATAATGACTTGAAACTGATAGTAATGTTGTAAACGGTTAGGGTTTTCACCGTAACGGCCATCGGTCGGACGGCGGGAAGGTTGCACATAAGCCGCGGCAATTGGCTCCGGGCCAAGTGCACGCAGGCAAGTTATTGGATGAGAAGTACCCGCACCGACTTCCATGTCCAATGGTTGGACAATGGTACAGCCTTGGCGCGCCCAATAATCCTGCAATGTCAGGATCAGCCCCTGAAAGGTCTTGGTATCAAACTTTTGCATGTTGGATCCGCACGCGATACATATGAATTTGAAAGGAAGTTGGTCAGTATACCCTTTGACCTTAAGATATACAGCCCTGAATTCGCTCTTAATTTCGCCTTGAAATAAAAAAATCTCAATTTGGTTATTTTACTTGTATATCTATACAGTTAAGGTACTGTCAATTCCTAACCACTCATACTGAAAGTAACGACTATGGAATTAACACGCTGCCATTGGGTTACCTCTGACCCGGAATATCTGGCCTACCACGACAATGAATGGGGGAAGCCGCTAAAAGATAGCCAAAAGTTGTTTGAAATGATTTGTCTGGAAGGGCAACAATCTGGGCTATCATGGCTGACTATTCTGAAAAAACGTGAAGGCTATCGTAAATGTTTCCATCAATTTGATCCGGCAAAAATTGCCGTCATGGATGAAAATGATGTAGAACGGCTGATGCTTGATCCCGCTATTATCCGTAACCGCGCCAAAATTAACGCTATTATCAACAATGCGCGCGCCTATCTTAAGATGCAGCAACAAGGAGAAGAATTCAGTACTTTTATCTGGCGCTTCGTCGATAACAAACCCATTATTAATCAATGGGAAACGTTCACAGAGATACCGGTAAAAACAGAGATTTCAGAAGCGTTATCACAAGCGCTGAAAAAGAGGGGGTTCAAATTCATCGGCAGCACCACTTGCTATGCATTTATGCAAGCTACTGGTTTGGTCAATGACCATACAATAAACTGTTTATGTAGAAAATAAATTCAGTGAATTACTATCGCACTTAAGATTAATATGCATAATAAAGCTGGATGTTAACCAAACATTCAGTTCTTTGTTTTAAATGCTAAATTAAACGCAATATTAAATAACCAATAGTCATAATTTTCCAGATTGCACCCCAATAATGCGCGGAGTATGGTGTTATGTCTGTTAATCCAAACAACACACCGACAACGAACGTGGCTATGATTTTTTCTCAATTTGGTAACAAATTCACACAAGATGCAGGCATAACCCGCCTGATGAATGACCTTAATCAAGGGTTGAGGACGCCCGGCGCAATTATGTTAGGCGGCGGCAACCCGGCACATATCCCGGAAATGGATGACTATTTTCAGCAACTACTGACAGAGATGGTCGCCAACGGCCAACTCACTGACACGCTATGCAACTATGATGGGCCTCAAGGAAAGGACACATTGATTCAAGCATTGGCAGAGATGTTGCGCGAAAAATTGGGTTGGGAGATTGGTACACAAAATATTGCCCTGACCAATGGCAGCCAAAGTGCATTCTTCTATCTATTTAACCTGCTGGCTGGACGCAGCGAAGATGGCTCTGTGCGCAAGGTGCTGTTTCCGCTAGCGCCGGAATATATTGGTTATTCTGACTCAGGGCTGGATGAGGGCTTATTTGTCGCCAATAAACCCAATATTGAATTATTGCCAGAAGGCCAATTCAAATATCATGTTGATTTTGACCACCTCAATATTACCGAAGATATTGGCCTGATCTGTGTTTCTCGCCCAACCAACCCAACGGGTAACGTTATCACTGATGAAGAGTTACAACGGTTAGATTATCTGGCTCAACAACACCAGATTCCATTGCTCATCGATAATGCTTACGGCGTGCCATTCCCAGGTATTATTTTTAGCGAAGCTACACCGTTGTGGAATCCCAATATTATTCTGTGTATGAGTTTATCCAAATTAGGGTTGCCGGGTTCACGCTGTGGAATCATTATCGCTAACGATAAAATCATCAATGCCGTCAGTAATATGAATGGCATCATCAGTCTTGCGCCGGGTGGTGTGGGTCCCGCAATGGCATTGGAAATGATCCGCCGTAATGACTTGCTTCGTTTGTCACAGGAAATTATCCGCCCGTTCTATCAACAACGGGTTCAAGATGTGATTCAGATTATCCGTCGTTACCTGCCGGCAGAACTTTGCCTTATCCACAAACCAGAAGGCGCTATTTTTCTGTGGCTGTGGTTCAAAAACCTGCCGATAACCACAGAAACCCTTTATCAAAGACTGAAAAAACGTGGTGTGTTAATGGTTCCAGGTCACTATTTCTTCCCCGGGCTGGAACAAGACTGGCCGCATACCCATGAATGCATGCGTATGAATTATGTTCCTGATCCGGAAAGTATTGCCAAAGGGATTGCGATTCTGGCAGAAGAGATTGAGCGAGCACATCAGCAAGCAGCTTAAAATCACTAAAATAAATAGTAAAAGCCCATCTCCCTAGGAGTTGGTTTAAGGATGACAAAAAAAGCTCCTGCTCGGAAAGGCAGGAGCTAAATGACAACGAGGACTTTACATAATTATTCTCAGAATTTGTAGAATGCTTTGTGCATTAAGAAGAGTGAAAGAAACACTCCCTGTTTACCTACTCTCCTTAAGCAGCCCCTATTCAATCAGAAATTTCTAAATCCAATGCCTTGAATAGACGGGTTTTTATGCGTTTACTGATGGTGAAATGGATTTTAAAGCTGCCTTGTAATCCTGTTCTGTTCTGATTGGTTTAATATTCATAGTTTAGTTTGACTCAACTGTGTTGACGTCTATCGCATCATATTGCTGATGTATTCCAACAAATTTTACATACGACCAGACAATCGGGTAAAAAATGGAAACAATTAAGCGATAGTCGTTACCTTTGATATTAAATAGCTGTTATGTGGTTAAGACCACAAACTATAAGGACTTATCACCCCAGAAAGGAGCACAACACTCTTTAGAACGTTATTATTGGCAGACAAAAGCCAAATTGTTTTAGCCTCAAAAATTACTTAAGTTATAGGCTATTCAAATTATTATGACGACTTACATTATTTTTTATTAATCAAAAAACAGAAAAAAATCCTGTTACATAAAAAATTCACGACTTTTTGATGTCAATGCTATGGTCAACGTTGCGTGACGTGATTATAGTGATTGATGTCAAAACCCTTGGTTAAGGGATTTGGAGAAATTTGGGGAAATAAAGATCACCCAACAAACTCAAGAACGGGCGAACTATTTCAGCGGATTAGCCATACGAGATCGATAGAACCGATGAAGAGTAACAAACTAATTCTATTTTGCGTCATATTAGGATGGCTGTTAATCAGCGGGTGTACCAGCATCATGACACATTCAGGGCCAAGTCGCGGTTATTATCCCGGAGCTAAAGCTAACATTGAAATGTTAAAAGACCAAGAGACAGGTTGGGTAATGAAACCATTACTCGCGATTGATCTGCCTTTTTCCGCGATATTAGATACTCTGTTATTACCTTATGACTATATAAAATCTGACGAAGATCAATCAGCAAGTTCACCAAAAGAGCGAATTGAAAAAATAGAAAAAGCACAACATCAAACCAAAAACAATTAATTGATAATCCGTTCCGGTTTATTTATTGCCACCAGCAGAAAATGAACTGGCGGCAAATATATTTATTTCAATCCGGTTTCCACCAGGAAAATTTGCATATAACCATCGACTTCACGCGTAAATGCAACATAACGGCTATCCGGTGAAATCACAACCGCCTCAGCAGCAGGCGCTTTTTCTGTACGCTTCGTCAAACGTTGCATCTGACCATTTTGTACATCGCATAGCATCACACTGTTATCACAAATAAAAGCAACATACTGACCACGGCTTTCCCAACTAAAAGCAGATTGAATGCCACAATGACTGTACGTTATCTGACGCGGTTCTCCGCCATTTGGCGATATTGTCCATAGTTGGACAATGCCATTGTCATCTTTCATCAGAAAACCAATCTGCTCACCATCCGGTGAGGTCCGCAGCCAGTGACGTGGATTATTCACTATCCCAGGCCAACGCTTATGACTGGTAAATGTCAGACGACGCTGCATGATATTAGCTGGTGGTGCAGGTAACGTTGTTTCCGTACCTTGCAGTGGTTTTTCCCCTGCTATTGCATAATCAGCATCCTGTTCGGGTAAATCAACAATATAGACTTCCGGTACCTTTTCCCCTGTTGCAGAGATAGTATCGCCAATAAATGCCAACGCCCAACGCTGCCAATTTCCATCCGCTTTACGATATCCTGCCTGACCTATCCAGCACTCCTCATAGGCACGGTTAATCTCATCACTATCTGGCTCCGGTTGAGGCGTTGTAGTACTGACGACAACGGAGAAATAGTTACCATCATATTCACGAGGATGTTGTTTAGGCGGTTCAACTGATTTGAGGGGCACAGCAACGGCGATGTTGCGTAAATCCAGCGCTGGATCAAGCTCATGCATAACATGGTCGTTATAAGTAAAACTCAGACGACTACCATCCGGGCTGAATACATGAACATGACTGCCTCCACGCAGCGCTCCCGGCGTATAAGGAGCAGTAATATCCATTGCATCCAACGTAACCGCTTTTCCCGGCGCATCCTCACTGACAATCACGCCCCGCCGATGATGAAAATCATAATGCCATTGCTCATCTGGAAATTCAGGCCCATGAATAAACGCATACCGGACAGGTTCGGTTGGGCTGACTGTCACCACGCCAACATGAGCTTCATCCCTGGCCTGATAGATAATTTCTGTTTTGCCGCTGTGTACATGAATTTTTTCTATCGTTAAACCGGTAAAAGAAGCGCCATGAGGACGAACATCATAAGCTAACCACTGGCTGTCTGGTGTCCAGACATTAATATTGGTAAGCTGGCGACTACGATTATCAAACGTGATTTGCCATTCCTGAAAGGCCATTTTATTATCCTTACATCAGGTTTTTTCGGATAAATAATATTAATCCGAAATAGATGGAACTAAAAAATTTCAGTCGAGACTTTACCACTTCGACAGTACTCTTACTTTTTTATGCTGCGCACATTTTATTATCTATGTTACTAAGTGTTCTTTATATCATTGGGATTACCGCTGAAGCGATGACCGGCGCTTTAGCTGCGGGCCGCCGTAAAATGGATATGTTCGGCGTGATTATTATTGCTTCTGTAACGGCAATTGGCGGCGGCTCCGTTCGAGACATTGTTCTCGGGCACTATCCCCTCGGTTGGGTTGAACACCCTGAATATATCGTCACCGTTGCCTGTGCCGCCGTAATCACCACTTGGGTTGCTCCCATGATGAAGCATTTACGCCGCCTGTTTCTGATCCTTGATGCCATTGGTCTGATTGTCTTCTCCATTATTGGCGCGCAGATTGCGCTGGATATGAACTATAGCCCCATTATTGCTTCCATTGCTGCGGTTATCACCGGTGTTTTCGGTGGCGTGTTACGCGATATGCTGTGTAACACCATTCCATTGGTTTTCCAGAAAGAGATTTATGCCGGCGTCTCTTTTGCCGCCGCTTGGCTATACATCGGGTTACAACACACGCCATTACCGCTGGATGGCATTGTTTTGATTACCCTAATCGTCGGCCTGACAGCAAGATTGGTTGCTATTCGCTACCGCCTTGGATTACCTGTCTTTAATTATGAACATTCCGATCATTGAACTATACCCGTCATCTTTCAAGTTGCCTCTTTGTTGGCTGCACTCACTCACCCCGGTCACATAGTTATCTATGCTCCCGGGGATTCGCTCCCTTGCCGTCGCGATGCATCTTGAAATCCATTGGGTATATACCCACGGGGTTCGGCCCAACCCCGTTTTTCTGGTCAAATCCCTTGATCCCCGCCACTGACAGTTTCTCTGCAATTGCTTTAATCTGCGTGTCATTGACAAAATCAGACAACTTTTTCAATTGCCCGCTAGTGAGTTGCTGCTTTAACTGTGTTCCAGCTAATTCCTGTTCCAGTTGCCGCCAGTGATAAACATCACCGGATAATTTATCCATATAAGGCACTCCAATGCCTTTCATCCAATAGGAAAAAGGTTGATTCTTTGCCTTACTGAATTGTGAATACATAGCCTGTGCCCGTTTATCTCCGATTCCCGGTAAAGCGGCAATATCTTGAACTGAAAGCGTTAACCAACCGGTTAAATCAGTAACTAACTTCTGTTCGGTCAGCATTGCCCAACTACCGCTACTGACACCTGTCATATGCAAATGTTCACCAAGCCATTTCAGCCGGGCATTAAACTGTTGTTCACAACCTGCCGTTAACGTCAGGCAACTCAACGCATGATAACGCTGCTTATCTGGCGGCTGAATATTCTGACGCTCTTTGATCCGCCACACCACCTGATCCAATTTCGGAATACCATGACCCGCAAGCGTAAGAGTCACCCTATCCCCCGGTAACACATCCAACTGTTGCCAACGGCGGACTGAACCAATATTGACTCGGCTAACTTGCCGATCATCCAGTTTTACCTTATCTAGCCCAAGTACAACTGAGATTTTGCCCGTTCTGCCAATAGTAAAACTCACTTCCCTGACTTGTGTAACCTGATGGCGTAAAGGGTGCTTCCATGCCACAGCCCAACTGTTAGAGCCGGGCTGCCACTGTCTTCCTTTGGGTTCAATTTCCTGTTTCAGCACGATACCGTCTGTAGCGAAAGGCATAGGTTGTTCAAAATAATGCGTCCGCAGTTTCTGTACCTGTTCTGGCCTCTCTATTTTATGGCTATAGCGAAGCGCTAATGGAAAACCCATACTCGCCAGTTTCTGCAATTTACTTTCCATATCCACAGGGCCATCCGGCCAGCTCCAGATAAGCACACCGATTTGCTTTAATTCTGGCGAATGATCCTTACGCATCATCAAACCCGCAACACGATTACGAGCGCCATCACTGCCGGACAATTGCTGTCTATGCCCCTCTTTATGCAGAAAAAGCTCGCCTTGCAACACCAGATCAGGTGGAGCATTTTCTATATTTTGGGGAATATCGGGAATATGTCGGCTTTTCGCTGTCCAGTCTACTCCTGCGGAACCATTGCCTCGGCTAATTAATGAAACTAATTTCCCATTCTGATAAACCAGTGTTACCGCCACGCCATCAATCTTTGGCTGTAACCAGACAGGTAATCTGCCGTGCAGCCATCGGTTAATTTCCCGCTCGTCTTTCAGTTTGCTTAATCCGGTATGAGCAACTGGATGAACCAGCTTATTATCGGGAAAAACTTCCACAGGAAAATCTGAATGAGGTGCTTGTTTCAAGCAAAGTTGCCAATGAATTAGCTCCGCCATTAATTGATCATAAACTTCATCATCGATCTCGCTGATCCCTTTCTGACGATAAAGCTGATCCCATTGAGCCATCTGTTGCATCAGACTTTTTGTTTCATGTTGCAATTTGTCCTGCGACCATGCAGGACAATCTTTCTCTGTATTCAATGTTTCAGCCGCAACTATCGGTGTACTGAAAACAATAAACAGAATCAATATCAATAAATTAAGCATCCGTTGCTCCCTTGCTATCCATGTATAACAGCAAAATAGAGGATAAAGAGATGCTATCCAAGGCAGAGATAATAACTTTGCGAAGCGGTTCGAAGAATAACTGCCTGAACCCCCAAAGTAACAGACTTTTTTATATACTGCACAAAACAGATAATTATGGTGAGAACCTGACCCATTTAACTATTTATTGCATTGCAATTAATAATTAAATTCTAAGTCTTTCAAGAAGCAGGATACTTGATCGTTTTTCCGTTACCCATCATACTTATGCGCATACCTTTGCGCATAGGAGTAAACACCATGAATACCGTTACCTCTCCCCGTAACAGCACCAAAAGAAGCACCAAAAGAAGCACCAACGTGTACCTGACGGCTTCACTGGTCGATAAAGCCCATAGTATGGACATGAATCTCTCAGCAACACTAGATATTCTTCTGGCGCAGGCTATAAAAGCTAAACAGGATGAGAGAGAGAAAGAGAAAGAAGATATGCAGGCTATGAACATATTCATGGCGAAAGCTGGAATGCTCACAGACGATGAATTTTTCGGGAGTCTGTAATGCCACAGCAATTTGATGTGTATCGTAATCCATCGGCCAAAACAAACAGGCTTTGGCCGTTTTACCTTATTATCCAGAATGATTATTTTGATGATTTAACAACAAGGATTATTGTTCCTCTGGTATCTAAAAATGACATTAGCCTCAACCAGAAAAGAATCACCCCTCAGGTGGTCATTAATAATAATAGTTATTATATATTTACACCGGCAATAACGTTTCTGGATGCAAAAAAAATCAACAAATCAGATTTTGTATGCAACGTAGCCTCATCCAGAAATGAAATTATCTCAGCCCTCGATGCTATCATAACGAACACCTGAACCCGCAAAGAGAAGAAAGATAACTAGAACCGTCAGACCCCTTCGTGCGGAGAATGTAAAAAATACCCGCTCAATCCGGGCAATTTTTCTCTGTATTCAATGTCTCATTGGCAACTATCGGTGTACTGAAAACAATAAACAGAATCAATATCAATAAATTAAGCATCCGTTGCTCCTTGGCTATCCATGTATAACGGCAAAATAGAGGATAAAGAGATGCTATCCAAGGCAGAGATAATAACTTTGCGAAGCGGTTCGAAGAATAACTGCCTGAAATCCCGAAGCAACAGACTTTTTTATATACTGCACAAAACAGATAATTACAGTGAGAACCTGACTCATTTAACTATTTATTGCATTGCAATTAATAATTAAATGCATATGCTACCCAGAATACTTGCATATAAATAACTCAGGAGAACATTTATGGTCACAGAAACAATTGATCATCCCACACTAAATCGCCTAGTTGAAGCCGGCGCTGTTAACTCGGTACATGTGGTAGGTCATAACGATGGATGGGCTTTGATGGTGAAATATGGCACGGTGGAGCGTCCTCTGGTTGCCCAGCGCAGCCGTCAAGTACGCTTGTTCAAACGACTGGAAACCCTTGTCACCTATCTTAAAGACGTAGGCATTGCACAATTCAATGTAGATGCAGCCAACTATAATCTGGATACACCAACGAAAACGGCCCGTCCAGACCGTGCAGAAGCTCTGAAACGGACGCATAAGGCTGCTGCTTATGATGCATGGTTCCGTAAACAAGTTCAGGCAGCTATTGATGATCCCCACCCCAGCATTCCTCATGAGGAAGCTAAGGCACAGTTTGCAGCCAAAAAAGCGGCCCTACGTAAGGAGATATAATGGAGTTGGAATGGAAGCCAATGGCTTTGGCTGATCGTGAGGCTATTATGGAATATATCGCGCTGGATAATCCGTTTGCTGCAATTAAGCTCGATAATGAATTTGAAGTAACGGCAGAAACGGCCTGCCAACATCCCAATATGTATAAGCCTGGTAGGGTAAAAGGGACACGGGAAGCTGTCGTTCACCCCCATTACGTTATTATCTACCGGGTTCAGGGAAACCTTTTGCAGGTACTCAGACTGTTACATACTGCCCAGCAATGGCCTTAACTATACTATTCACGAGTATATACTCTATGGATTTCAAGATGCATCGATAACCATCCCTGCTGGAGTATCAAACTCCGCATAATAAATTGGTTCACCAGAATTGAGGTGAGCACACGCCTCTGAACCATCGTCATTTGCCAATTGAGCATCGAAAATGGTCATAAAAGTTTGCTCTTGCGCCGGTGACATTTCATCTAAATTTTGCAGTTCAAGCCTCATCACTGTACCCCCTGTAATTTGCACCACAAACTTATGACAGAATAAAATTAACTTAATGATATTAAGGCAATAACTGTTGATAAATTATACACCATAGAATGCAGTGTAAATTCCATTCTTACCCCGGACAACCTCTTTTTTATTCATTACTTTATTTTTCTTACACTATTTCTAACACATTCATCTAGTTACAGGTTAGTGATAGAAAGATCATAGCCCCTGAATATATCACCATGTAAAAAATACCCGCTCAATCAGGGTAACTTTTCCCTGTGTCTAATGTTTCAGCCGCAACTCTCGGTGTACTGAAAACAATAAACAGAATCAATATCAATAAATTAAGCATCCGTTGCTCCTTGGGCTATCCATGCATAACGGCAAAATAGAGGATAAAAAGATGCTATCCAAGGCAGAGATAATAACTTTGCGAAGCGGTTCGAAGAATAACTAACTGAAATCCCAAGGTAATGGACTTTTTTATATACTGCATAGAGTAGATATCATGGTGAAAACCTGATGTATTTAATATTTGGTTCAGAGCTGCTATCAACAATCTCCGCCACTCGGGTTTTCATCGAAAACAGAGGTTTGACAACTTACAAACTTATCATATAAGATAAGCTTAAGGGCAATATTGAATATGAACTGGAACATTGAGTTCTATGATGGTGTCGAGGGTGTGATCCTAGATATGCCACCCGGAATTCAGGCACGTATGCTAAAACTGCTTGAGCTCATTGAAGAATATGGCGCTAATCTTGGAGAGCCACACACTAAGCCAATGGGAAAAGGCCTATTCGAGATTCGAGCCAAAGCGCAAGAAGGTATTGGACGCGGATTGTTTTGCTATACCCTATGGATTTCAAGATGCATCGCGACGGCAAGGGAGTGAATCCCCGGGAGCATAGCAAACTATGTGACCGGGGTAAGCGAGTGCAGCCAACAAAGAGGCAACTTGAAAGATGACGGGTATATCTACAAGGTCCAAATATCATTGTCCTTCATGCATTTATTAAGAAAAACCAGAAGATATCTAAAAAGGATCTTAATCTCGCTTATGAACGAATGAAAGAGGTTACAAAATGAGTAGCTTAAAGTCTCTAAAATCCAAAGCATTAGCTAACCCAGATGTAAAAGCTGAGTATGATGCGCTAGAGCCAGAATTCGAACTAATTAATACTCTATTACGCATGCGGCATGCTGCTGGTTTAACTCAAAATCAAGTTGCACAGCGTATGGGAACAAAAGAAGCGAATATTTCCAGGCTTGAAAAAGGAAATGGAAACCCAACACTTAAGACACTATTGAACTACGCCAAAGCTTGCAATTGTGAACTGCATTTTGGCTTCAAAACAACTTAATCCAAACGATATGAAAAACATCTTCGGGGGTTTTTCATATTTGTTTTCTTTTGTAGCAGCCTTGCGGGTAAACAACGGAGAGTTAGTAGGAAAAGCCTCGATACCAAAGCATATAACGATACGATTAGTTAATTTACTAAGTAATATTTTGTTATTACGAAATATTAATCAATGATTTAACCAAATATAATGACTCAGCCTATCACATATTAATTTTTAATTTCATCGCCCTCTGTCATTACCAAAATAAACCTTCAAATAAATATAAAAATAAAATAACTCTACCAAACAATTTAGAAAACAAATACCAAAAACCTCAAAATAACCGGCAATTTCATAAACAAAGTAGAACGAATATTACGGCAACCACTCTGGTAATTTTTACTCTTTTTTTTACAATTAATACTTAGTAAAGTAAGTTACATATTCATGTATTAATCAATAGCCATAAAGATGTACATTTCCTCTAAATTACGTCGTTCAAGCCTCATAATTTTAACCTTCATCACTTATCGATAAAAAATAATCCAAAACCAACTACCAAAAAATCAATTTAGTATTAACCTATAGTTATCAGCCGATAAATTTTCCTATTATCTTATTCATCAAAGAACGGTTTGTATTAAATTGCAGTAGAAATTCAGCTTAACCCACAAAGGATAGGTTTTATGGCATAGATTCCCTTGTGGGTAATGCAGGTAAAAAGGTCAATCCGATATCACCATCATTAGGAGAATAATATGAATCAAAATAACGATCCCTCACCAAACATGGATACTGGCGGTAATCCTACAAAACAATATTGGCAACCAAACAGGAGTAGTCACGCTGATGATAATATGCCTATCGCTTCTACCAGAGGGGCAACCGCCATGTTATTGCCAAATGGCAGAGTGATAGCTTGGGGAAATGACCCCAGTAGTCAGATCCCACCCGACATTGCCCAATTACGGGATATCGTTAGCCTAAGTGCAACAGATGATGCTTTCGCGGCTCTACGGAAAAACTGGAGCGTGGTCGCTTGGGGAAACAACAACGAAGGTAACGGTGGTCAACTCCCGCCAGAAATTGCCCAATTACAAGATATCGTCAGTCTGTACACAACATCGAAGGCTTTCGCGGCCCTACGGGCAGATCGCAGTGTCGTCGTCTGGGGAGGTAGTGACATCAAAACCCCACCCGAAATTGCCGCATTGCAAGATATTGTCAGTATCAGCACAACAGAAACCGCATTTGCCGCCCTACGGGTAAACGGCAGCGTCGTTGCCTGGGGACATGGCAATTATCAAGGCAATCAAGTCCCACTCGGGATAGCTCGGTTACAAGATATCGTTAGCCTAAATGCATCAAGAAACTCATTTACCGTACTGCGGGCCGATGGTCAGAGAGTTGGCTGGGGTTCGGCTAATGATAATAAATTACATTACGAATACGACTATTAATTAATCCATTAAGCAGAGGTTTTACGGTACAGATTCCCTGCGGGTAAGGTCAATCCGATATAACCTTATTAGGAGAATAATATGAACCCAGATAACGAGTTCTCACCAAACAAACTATACCAGCAATCTGGAGGTGGGATATGTAGTCACTTTGACAACAAATCCTCCATCGCCTCAACTTACACTGCGAGCGCCATGCTATTAACAAACGGCAGAATAGTCGCTTGGGGAGAGGAGAGCTGTGGAGGCGCTATACCGCCAGAAATTGCCCAATTACAGGATATCGTCAGCCTGAGATCAACAGGTTACGCATTTGCAGCCCTGCGGGCAGACCGTAGCGTGGTTGCTTGGGGAGATGATCAGTATGGCGGCAATTTACCACCAGAAATTGCTAAATTACATGATATTGTCAGCCTGAGTTCAACAAATTGCGCATTCGCAGCCTTGCGGGCAAACGGTAGTGTAGTCGCTTGGGGAGGTCATACAGGTTGCGCATATGGCGGCAAATTACCAGCAGAAATCGCTAAATTAAAGGACATTATAAGCATAAGTTCAATACATAGCATTTCGGATAGTGTCTGTGCAGCCTGGTGGCCAGACCGTGATCAATTCGGTTGCGGAGATTACGACAGCCATGGCAACCGTGGCGGGCGCAAAATGAATTCAATATATAACTTTACAAATGATACCTTTACCGCCCTTAGGGCAAACGGCAAGGTGGTCTCTTGGGGAAAAGTCCCTGTTCCGTCAGATATTAGCAAGCTAGAGGATATTATCAGTCTCAGTTCAATAAATAATATTTTTATCGCCCGGCGAGCAGACCTCAGCGTAGTCACCTGGCCCGGGTATCCCATACCTCCTGAAATTGCAAATTGGCAGGATATTATCCACCTGGATGTAACAATCTATGCTGTAGCCGCCCTGCGGGCAAACGGTAGCGTGGTCGCTTGGGGGCATCAAAACTATGGCGGCCAAGTCCCACCAGAAATTGCCGCATTACGGGATATTGTCAGCTTAAGTGCAACAAATGGCGCTTGCGCCGCTTTGCGTACCGATCGCAGTGTCGTCGCCTGGGGGGACCCGGGCTCTGGTGGTCAGGTTCCACCCGCAATTGCCATATTAAAAGATATCGTCAGCCTATATTCATCAAGGAACACATTTATAGCTCTACGGGCAGACCGCAGTGTGGTCTCCTGGGGTCTTATTAGAGTCCCACCCGAGATTGCCAAATTAAAAGATATCGTCAGCTTGAAAACTACTGATCTTGATGCTTCCGCGAATCAAGGTAATTATGCTTTCGCGGCTCTACGGGCAAATGGTAGCGTGGTCTCTTGGGGGTCCAAAGAACTTAATATCCAGATACCACCTGGAATAGCCCAACTACAAGATATCATCAGCCTAAGTTCATCAAGCAGCGCATTCGCCGTCTTACGGGCGAATGGCCAAAGATTAGCCTGGGATCTTTTGGATAGGGGGGATAATATAGTACATAGCGAATATGATGATTAGCTGATTGGTATTATGAATGACTAAAAAACAATAAGACCAAGGCTGAGCCACAATACCTCGGTTCAGCCTATCGCTTATCCCACTTTAAATATCATCTCACCTACCCGCTGTTATTAGCAAAATCAGCTTGCAAGTAAAGATTAAAAAACAATAACTTTACGAAACAGTTCAAAAAATAAATATTAAAAACCTTAAAATAACTAAGTTTTTATAAACCATACAGAGCGAAAATTACGACAACAACCTAACAACCTTTTATTTCCTACCTGACAATTAATTGTTAGTTAATTAAGTTACTCATTCAAGCAATAATAGCCATAAAGATGTATATCCCCTCTAAATTATTCTGCCTAAATCTCATTATTATTACTCTTATCATTTACCTGTAAAAATGACATTAAAAACCACCATCAACAATCAACCTTAGCGTTAACCAATAGTTATAGACTGATAATCTTTTATTATCACATTCTGTTAACTTTTTGCTTTTTCTATTATCTTTTTTTTAAAGAATTGCTAAACTTATTTATGTCTTATTAGCCGCAATAGAAAATCAGCGTAATCCGCAAGGGATTAAGCTTTACGGTATAATCTCCCTTGTGGGTAAAAAAGGTCAATCCAATACCACCTTAAATTTAGGAGGGTAATATGAATCAAGACAATTTCTCCTCAAACATAAGTGCCAGCAATACTCTTATATAAATGCAATCTGTAATGATGGCCTGCACGGATAACCCGATGCAGAAAATAATCATCTAAATTAAGGAGCGCCCTTAAAAGGCCAAGGCAATCTGGCCGGAATAGGGTTATCACAAAGAATGAAAATTTTTAATATGCCAACCGGGGAGCAATCCCCGTCAGAATATCCGATGAATACTGAAAAAACGTTCATCAATAGAATAAAGCAGGGTGTTGGCCGAATAGCGGTTCGCTATCGCCGGTGGCCGGCATGGGTGATGTGCGTATCTATCGGGGCGCTTTTTTTCACCTCGGTATTAGCTGCTACTGAATACCCCAGTAAACCAACACCAGACCTAGGGTACCCCGCGACTCCCCCCTGGGACGCAGAATACATATTCAAATCTCTCGGGCAGCCAATCATCAATGGGAAAGACAACAAGGTCTCCATCACCTCTACTTACACCGCAACCGCCATGTTATTAACAAATGGCAGAATGGTCGCCTGGGGAGATGAGGGCGGCGGCGGCTCTATACCGCCAGAAATTGCCAAATTACAGGATATCGTCAGCCTGAGTTCAACAGGCTATGCATTCGCAGCCCTGCGGGCAGACCGTAGCGTGGTCGCTTGGGGAGATGAGAGGTATGGCGGCACTCTTCCAGAAGAAATTGCTAAATTACAGGATATTGTCAGCCTGAGTTCAACGAATTATGCTTTCTCTGCCCTACGGGCAGACGGTAGTGTAGTCGCTTGGGGAGATCAGAAATATGGCGGCAAATTACCAGCAGAAATTGCTGAATTAAAGGACATTATAAGCATAAATTCAATACATAACCTTTCGGATCATGTCTGTGCAGCCTGGTGGCCAGACCATAATCAATACTCTTGCGGAGATGACAACCGTGGCAAGTACAAAATGAATATACTATATAGCTTCACAAATGATACCTTTACCGCCCTTAGGGCAAACGGCAGCGTGGTTTCTTGGGGAAAAGTCCGAGTTCCGCCCGATATTGCCAAATTACAGGATATTATCAGTCTGAGTGTAATAAATAATACTTTCATCGCCCGGCGAGCAGACCTCACAGTAGTCACCTGGCCCGGATATTCGATACCTCCTGAAATTGCAAAATGGCAAGATATTACCAACCTAAGTATAACAACTTATGCTTTAGCCGCCCTGCGGGCAAACCGCAGCGTAGTCGCTTGGGGACATCAAGACTATGGCGGCCAAGTCCCACCAGAAATCGCCTCATTACGGGATATTATCAGTCTAAGTGCGACAAATGGCGCTTTCGCCGCTTTACGTACAGATCGCAGTGTCGTCGCCTGGGGGGAGCCAAGCTCTGGTGGTCAGATTCCACCCGAAATTGCCGCATTAAAAGATATTGTCAGCCTATACTCATCAAGAACCACATTCATAGCCCTACGGGCAGACCGCAGTGTGGTCTCCTGGGGTACTATCAGTGTCCCTCCTGAGATTGCCAAATTAAAGGATATCGTCAGCCTGAGTACAACTGATCTTGATGATTCCTCACGAGGTCATTATGCTTTCGCAGCTCTACGAGCAAATCGTAGCGTGGTCGCTTGGGGGTTCAAAGAGCTTAATATCCAGATACCACCTGGAATAACCCAACTACAAGATATCATCAGCCTAAGTGCATCCAGCAGCGCATTCACCGTCTTACGGGCAAATGGTCAAAGATTAGCCTGGGATCTGTTGGATATGGGAGACAATATAGTACATAGCGAATATGATGATTGATCCCTTGTTATTATGAATGACTAAAAAACACGAAAACCAAGGCTGAGCCATAATTCCTCGGTTCAGCCTATCGTTTATTCCATTTAAAATATCAACTTACCTACCCCCTGTTATTACCAATATCAACTTTCAAATCACGTTCAAAAGACAATAACTTTATGAAATAGTTTGAAAAATAAATATTAAAAATCTCAAAATAACTAATTCTTTATAAACCATATAGAGCGAAAATTACGACAACAACTTAACAATCTTTTATTTCCTGCCTGACAATTAATTGTTAGTTAATCAAGTTACTCATTCAAGCAATAATAGCCATAAAGATGTATATCTCCTCTAAATTCCTCTGCCTAAATCTCATTATTATTACTCTTATCATTTATCTGTAAAAATGACCTTAAAAACCACCATCAACAATCAACTTTAGCGTTAACCAATAGTTATCGACTGATAATCTTTTATTATCACATTCTGTTAATTTTTTGCTTTTTCTATTATCTTTTTTTTAAAGAATTGCTAAACTTATTTATGTCTTATTAGCCGCAATAGAAAATCAGCGTAATCCGCAAGGGATTAAGCTTTACGGTATAAGCTCCCTTGTGGGTAAAAAAGGTCAATCCAATACCACCTTAAATTTAGGAGCATAATATGAATCCAGACGATTTCTCCTCAAACATAAGTGCCAGCAATACTCTTATATGAATGCAACCTGTAATAACAGCCTGCACGGGTAACCCGATGCAGAAAATAATCATCTAAATTAAGGAGCGCCCTTAAAAGGCCAAAGCAATCTGGCCGGAATAGGGTTATCACAAAGAATGAAAATTTCTAACCTGCCAACCGGGGAACACTCCCCGTCAGAATATTCGATGAATACTGCAAAAAAGTTCATCAATAGAGTAAAGCAGAATGTTACCCAAATAGCGGCTCGCTATCGCCGGTGGCCGGCATGGGTAATGTGCGCGTCTATCGGGGCGTTCTTTTCCACCTCGGTATTGGCCGCTACTAAATGCCCTAAAGTACCAATACAAGACCTAGGGTACCCTGCTTCCCCGCCCTGGAGCCCAGTATCCATATTCAAATCTCTCGGGCAGCCAATAATCAATGGGAAAGACAACCAAGGTAAGCCAGTTCATTACCCTGCAAGGGGGTACACTAACTTAACAATTGCCTTTCTACAAGTAGTCGATCATGAGTTTCCAACGCCGACAGGCGATTTAAAGTTAAAAGACGGCCTGTTTTGGGTTAGCGCCCCAAACGGAATCTTCAAGGTTCCACATGTGGTCACAGGTAAGTATACCTGTAAGATGACTGCCAAGCTTAAAAATGGAACGGCAGGGAAAGCCACAACCACCCTCGAGACAGATGCTGTCGTTGCAAATCATCTAATCCACAGGTTTCAAGGAGACAAAAATGTTCTGGAATCTAGCGTGACAGATCTGGTTTACATAGCAACCTGCAAAGGGACCAGATTTTCATGGGAGCGTAAAACCGAAGAGAAATTTGAATGGGAAAGTGTGTGGGACAACCCAGCACTGTCAATTAAAATGCAAGACCTTTGCAATTGGGTTCATGATGTTGCTTTCTGGACGCCACCAGACGACAATCCAAATGATCGGTTTAAAGACCCGGCGGTCCTGAGGCCGATGAGTGCGGAAAGTGCTGACTTGAAGAAGTCAGATGCCAATGCTACCCCAGATAATCTATCCGGGACGAAAAGAGCGGATAGCGGCAATAAATAAAAATCGTTAACAGAACAGCCGGGGAACAATCCCCGGTTGAGTGCGCAATAGTTGTTATTAGGAGTGACTAAAAAACACGAAAATCAAGGCTAAACCATAATACCCGGTTCAACCCATCGCTTATTCCGTTTTAAATATCAACTCACCCGCCCGCTGTTATTACTAAAATCAACTGCCAAATAAATCTCAAAAGACAATAACTTTACGAAATAGTTTGAAAAATAAATATTAAAAATCTCAAAATAACTAAGTTTTTATAAGCCACATAGAGCGGATATTACGAAAACAACTTAACAACCCCCTATTTCTTTTCTTACAATTAATTGTTAGTTAATTAAGTTACTCATTCAAGTAATAATAGCCAAAAATATGTATATCCCCTCTAAATTCTCCCGCCTAAATCTCATTATTGTCACTCTTATCATCTACCTATGGGAAATGTTCTTAAAACAATCAACTTTAGCGTTAACCTATAGTTATCGGCTGATAACTTTTCGTTATCACATTTTTTTAATATTTTTATATTTCTATTATCTTTTTCTTAAAGAGTTGCTAAACTTATTTATGTCTTAATTAGTCGCAATAGAAAATCAGCGTAATCCGCAAGGGATTCAGTTCTACGGTATAAGCTCCTCTGTGGGTAAAAAAGGTCAATCCAATACCACCTTAAATTTAGGAGGGTAATATGAATCAAGACGATTTCTCCTCAAACATAAGTGCCAGCAATACCCTTATATGAATGCAATCTGTAATAACGGCCTGCACGGGTAATCCGATGCAGAAAATAATCATTTAAAGAAGGAGGACCCTTAAAAGGCCAATGCAATCTGGCCGGGACAGGGTTATCACAGAGAATGAAAATTTTTAATATGCCAATCGGGGAACACTCCCCGTCAGAGTATCCGATGAATACTGAAAAAACGTTCATCAATAGAGTGAAGCAGAATGTTGGTCGAAATCGCCGGTGGTCGGCATGGGTGATGTGCGCGTCTATCGGGGCGCTGTTTTCCACCTCAGTATTGGCCGCTACTGAATGCCCCAAGAAACCAACACCAGACCTAGGGTACCCTGCTACTCCCTCCTGGGATGCAAGATACATATTCAAAACTCTCGGGCAACCAGTCATCAATGGGAAAGACAACCAAGGTAAGCCGGTTCATTACCCAGCAAGGGGGTCCACTAACTTAACAATTGCCTTTCCACAAGTAGTCGATCATGATTTTCCAACGCCGACCGGCGATTTGATGTTAAAAGACGCCATGTTTTGGGTTAGAGCACAAAACAGAATCTTCAGGGTTCCACATGTGGTAACAGGTATGTATCACTGTAAGATGGTTGCCAAGCGTAAAGATGGAGCGCCTGGCGAAGCCACAGCAAACCTTTATACGGATGCTATCGTTCCGAATCGTGATATCTACTGGTTCAAGGGAGACCAAAACGTCATGGAATCTAGCGTGACAGACCTGGTTTACACAGCAACCTGCAAAGGGGCTGGATTTTCATGGGAACGTAAACCCGACGAGAAATTTGAATGGGAAAGTAAGTGGGAAAACGGAGTGCCGTCAATTGAGATGCAAGACAACTGCCATTGGATTCATAATGTCGCTTTCTGGACGCCGCCAGACGATAATCCAAATGATAAGTTTAAAGACCCGGCTGTCCTGAGGCCGACGAGTGAGGAAAATGCTAACTCGAAGAAGCCAGTCCCCCATGATAACCCAGATAATCACCCCTGGAAGAGAAAAGCGGATAGCAATAATCAATAAAGATCATTAATAGCACAGCCGGGGAGCAATCCCCGGTTGAATATCCAAGCAATACAGATAATAGACCGAGTTATCATTCATCTTATTTGCTATTAATCTGAAATATCAGAATATTTAATTCCAGTTATTATACTGATTTGCTAATAAAAATTAAAAACGATAACTCAAAACTTCAAATGAGAAATCAACACCAATATCGTTCACACTTAATCATATTATCCGCTTACTTGTTCACGTTACTCTTTCAATTACTTTCATTCGCAAAATATCTCAACTTATGTGATATTTTATTTAATGATGTAATGTAGTATTAACGATTATATCTAGCTTTCTATTTAACTGATGCAAAGCCAATTCAACAACTTCAACCTTTGATGAATGTTCAACATCAAGAAGCCGATCAATCTGCGGCCCCTTTTGTCCCAGCCGTCGAGCAAGATCGGCTTTGCGTGTTCCTGTTTCTACCATTGCATTATGCAATGCCGCTTTCATTACGACGAGAATAGGAAGAGTGACGATGTATTCACCTGCCTCCAACATGGATGCTTCAGGTATAGGCCGACGTTTGTCAATTTCTATAGAAATAGCCGTAACCAACCCATCAATAGATTCTAGAAGAGCTTCGTCAACTGAGTCACCTACTGAGTTGAATAAGGGAAGATCACGACAACTTGCCACATAACTTCCTGTCTCTTCGTCATATTCTAGTTTTATAGGATAATTAAACATAGTACCTCTCTTTAAGATAGATAACCGGAATTTAAAGCCCCAGATCCTTCATTATTTTCTTCCTCAATGGTTCAGGAATCTCTTTGGAACCATGATCGGGGAAAACCGACGATTTACCGTTTATGGATACCTTTCGGTGGCTTCCTCCCCCCCTAGCCTTCTCTATTAGAACTCCTTGAGAAATTAGCCATCGGCGAAACTCACTGTATTTCATCCACACCTCCTTTTCGACCAAGCAATCATGACACATAAAACAGCAAATACAACATTTTTGTTTCATTTAACAACAGTTGTGATAACTCATAGAGCAAAATTCTAAGCAAAGAACTCCCCCTAACGATACAAAATACCCATTAGCAGCCCTTCGCCAACAAAATTTTGGCGGAAATGCATCGGCAACGCGACACATATAAGCAGGTATGTGTATACTGTTATAAGAATTTTATTCTGCTTTATTTAATTGTTATCCAATCAACCAAGATACCACCATGATCCAAGGTACGTTATATATTGTCTCTGCGCCAAGCGGAGCGGGTAAATCAAGTCTGATTCAGGCTTTGTTAAAAACTCAACCTTTGTATGATACTCAGGTTTCTGTTTCTCATACCACGCGTGCAATGCGCCCCGGTGAGAATCATGGTGAGCACTATTTTTTTATCACGGAACAAGCCTTTCGCCAGATGATCGATAATAATGAATTTTTGGAACACGCCCGTGTTTTCGGTAATTATTACGGTACATCCCGGAAAGTGATTGAAGAAACTCTTGCTAGTGGGGTTGATGTCTTTCTTGATATCGATTGGCAAGGAGCACAGCAGATCCGCAAACAAATGCCATCTGCCCGCAGCATTTTTATCCTGCCGCCGTCAAAAGAGGAGCTTTGTCGCCGTTTGCGCGGCCGAGGGCAGGACAGTGAAGACGTTATTGAAAAACGTATGGCGCAGGCCGTTGCAGAAATGGTTCACTATAACGAGTATGATTATTTAATCGTTAATGATGATTTCAATACGGCACTGGCCGATCTGCATACCATCATCCGTTCAGAACGCCTGCATCGGGAGCGCCAGGCACAACGGCATGATGCTTTAATCAGCAAATTATTGGCAGACTGAACCAAGTTTCAGTATCATGCCGAGTCATTTCTTTACCTGTGGAGTCGCACACATATGGCACGCGTAACTGTTCAAGACGCTGTAGAAAAAATTGGTAACCGTTTTGACCTGGTATTGGTCGCCGCTCGTCGAGCACGTCAACTGCAAACAGGCGGTAAAGACCCGCTGGTTGCGGAAGAGAACGATAAAGTGACCGTTATCGCTCTACGTGAAGTGGAAGAGGGGCTGATTAACGGTAAGATCCTGGATGTCCGTGAGCGCCAGGAACAACAAGAGCAGGAAGCCGCAGAAATGCAGGCAGTTTCAGCTATCGCGGAAAGTCGTCGTTAATCTACGGTAGGTCTGCCTTGTATCTGTTCGAAAGCCTGAATCTGCTTATCCAAAAATATCTGCCTGGGAGTCAAATTGAACTCCTCAAGCAGGCTTACACTGTTGCGCGGGATGCCCATGAAGGGCAAACCCGCACCAGCGGCGAACCCTACATTACGCACCCGGTCGCGGTGGCCTGTATTCTGGCCGAAATGCGTCTCGACCATGAAACACTGATGGCCGCTTTGTTGCATGATGTTATTGAAGATACGCCCGCCACCTTTCAAGATATCGCCCAGCCTTTCGGGCCGGTGGTCGCCGGGTTAGTTGAAGGGGTTTCCAAGCTTGATAAGCTGAATTTCCGCGATAAAAAAGAGGCTCAGGCGGAAAACTTCCGCAAAATGATCATGGCGATGGTACAGGATATCCGCGTCATTTTGATCAAACTGGCAGACCGTACCCATAATATGCGTACTCTCGGGGCATTACGTCCAGATAAACGCCGTCGCATCGCCCGGGAAACGTTAGAGATTTACAGCCCTTTAGCGCATCGTCTGGGTATTCACCACCTGAAAACCGAGCTAGAAGAGCTAGGGTTTGAAGCTCTCCACCCTAACCGCTATCGGGTTATCAAAGAGGTGGTAAAAGCGGCCCGCGGCAACCGTAAAGAGATGATCCAGAAAATTCTGTCGGAAATTGCCGGCAGGCTGGCCGAAGCCAATATTGAGTGCAAAGTCAGCGGCAGGGAAAAACATCTCTATTCTATCTACCGGAAAATGCACCTCAAAGAGCAACGTTTCCATTCCATTATGGATATTTATGCCTTTCGGGTCATCGTTAACAATGTTGATATCTGCTATCGAGTTTTGGGGCAGATGCACAGCCTGTATAAACCCCGCCCCGGCAGAATAAAAGATTATATCGCTATTCCTAAGGCCAACGGTTATCAATCCTTGCATACTTCCCTGATTGGCCCTCACGGCGTACCCGTTGAAGTCCAGATTCGCACCGAAGATATGGATCAAATGGCTGAAATGGGCGTCGCGGCACACTGGGCTTACAAAGAACAGAAGGAATCGAGTACCGCCGCTCAAGTTCGCGCACAACGCTGGATGCAGAGTCTGCTGGAATTACAGCAAAGCGCCGGCAACTCTTTTGAATTTATCGAAAGCGTTAAATCTGATCTGTTTCCTGATGAGATTTACGTTTTCACCCCGAAAGGGCGGATTGTGGAATTACCCGCGGGCGCTACCCCGGTTGACTTTGCTTACGCCGTACACACCGATATTGGTCATGCCTGTGTCGGCTCGCGAGTTGACCGCCAACCCTATCCCTTATCTCAATCGCTGACCAACGGCCAGACAGTGGAAATTATTACCGCGCCGGGCGCTCGGCCAAACGCCGCCTGGCTGAACTTTGTCGTCAGTTCAAAAGCGCGCGCCAAAATTCGCCAATTGCTAAAAAACCTTAAGCGGGAAGATTCGATTGGGCTAGGTCGCCGTCTGCTAAATCACGCGTTAGGTAATGGGAAAAAGCTGGTTGATATTCCACCGGAAAATGTCAATAAAGAGTTGACGAGAATGAAACTCGCGACAATAGATGATCTGCTGGCTGAAATCGGACTCGGCAATACCATGAGCATCGTCGTCGCCCGCAACCTGCTAGGCGCACAAGAAAGCAACACCAGTAGTAGCAATAACAATAGTAGTAATAACACAGGAGCACGTAAATTACCCATCAAAGGCGCTGACGGCGTGCTCATTACTTTTGCCAAATGCTGTCGGCCCATCCCCGGCGACCCGATTATCGCCCATATCAGCCCCGGTAAAGGGTTGGTTATCCACCATGAATCCTGTCGTAATATTCGTGGCTATCAGAAAGAGCCTGAGAAATTTATGGCGGTAGAGTGGGATAAAGATATCAACAGCGATTTTATTGCTGAAATCAAGGTCGATATGTTTAACCATCAAGGGGCGCTGGCAAATCTGACTGCCGCCATTAACGCAGTAAATTCCAATATTCAGAGCATGAATACAGAAGAGAAAGATGGCCGGGTTTACTGCGCTTTTATTCGGCTGACCACCAAAGACCGCATCCAGTTAGCGAATATTATGCGTAAAATCCGAATTATGCCGGATGTGATGCGAGTCAGCCGTAACAGAAACTAAACCCGCTAAATTCTCCTATTGTTCAGGGAATCTGCTTCTGATTATTATTTACTGCACCGACTAGCCGTGCAAATCAGCGGGGTGAACAACCAAAGCGCTATCCGCAGCAGCCCCATAAGGCACCATCGGCGATGGCGTCGCCGGATACGGGGCTGGCGGCGCATCACCTCGGTTATCAAAGAATAAACCAATCAATATTGAATCAACCTCACCCAATATGCGGTCCAACCAACCGTCTCCACCCACACCAAACATTAACGCCAGCCCAATAGCAATAAACAATAGCGGTAAAATCCACGCTCGGCACCAATACACTAATAACATACGGGGATACCGAGAGTAGCGAACTTTGTTGCCTAACAACACCCCACAGACAGTGAGCAGTAAGATGCCGATAACCAGTACCACTCGGCTTATCAGCATCCCACAAGACTTCACCCACAGAATCGATAAAAACGCATCCTCCATCATGCCCCGCCAGACAGCCACATGTGTCATACACTTTAGGAAATAAACGGACCGCAAGCACGTTGCAAAAACCAAGCGCGCATATGATGAATCCGTGCTGATGTCAGGGAGCTCGCCGACTTCACCGTTTTTGTCACCAGTATCGGGTTCCTCTGGGGCATAGGTTCAGCGACTGCCGTAACAATCAACATCAGACGCCGACTCCCGTGTTTTTCACGAAAAAAGACTTTTTCACAGGAAATCACATCACTCCGCTCATTGTAGATATAATTCATCACATCCCTTGCCCGGCGTTCTGACACCCGAAACACCTGACTAATTTCATTTTTGGTAAATCCGCGCCCCTTCAATAATCCCCAATACGCGACCGCCAGGTACAACGGTGTATCATTCAAATGAGACAAGCAGACAGGCAGACGAAAATCCCCATGATTACTCTGCTTGCCGGTAATCGTCTGACTTCCAGGCAAATCGGTCTGGTTGCCGCTCATCTGAAGCAGCACTGAATCATTAACATTGATTGTCATTTTACTCTCCCCTGGTGACTAACTGGTCAATCTGTTACCACATGAGAAATGAAATAGTGTGATTTATTGAGATGAAACACTCGGGCGACTAAGCCGCCATGCCATATTTAAATACCCTGCCATCGTAGGCGTTATCGCACGACTAACGTTGCGTTCATAGTGGTCTGAAATTCACCATAAGTACCCGGGTTTAACGCCTTTACTTGCCAAAGTTGCACATTAAATCGGTTTTGAGAGACATAGGTGTTTGGCGTATTACCCACAGTAAAATACAGAACATCCGCCGGGTTAGTTGGAGGACCAAATTTTACTGGCTTGTCTTTCACGTTTGGCGCCGCCAACTGAGTATTCCCGCCTATCACATTCGGCACCACTTTAATCCTCAGCGCATCATCGAAGTCAGGCACCACGATACTTTCATTATTATCAGCTAGCTGTGGGGCGGAAAACTGCAAAGTGGCTACTCCTCCGGCCTTGTTCTTATCGCTCACCGTGCATGTAATGTTCATAGGAAAATATCCATCAGACCTGCTGAATTCACCTGTTGGGAGCTGTGCCGGATATGGCCCGGGCGACCGGAGAACCTCTCCCATCACTACTAGCCCCGCATGAGAGGCAGAGGTACCTGCATCTAAACCGCAAACCGGCGGGTCCAGTACTGTTACCGGGTCTTTGATAGGCGGAAAGCGTGGTTTGGACCACGACATGAACTCCTCTCCATCAGCCAAAATACTTAAAATTGGTGCGTTATCGTCACTATCAAATGCGACTTTTTCATCAGGATTCCGCTGCCATGAAAAATTTACCCCACGACAGGACACATCAAAATCGAGGTCACTTATCCTTCCCTCTGCTATATTCTTATCATCCTGATTATTAGGATTTTCCGGCTGGAAATATAATGGTTGAGAAAGATTTTCATTGGGGTATGGCTTATCAAGACTCACCGTAAAGTGTTGAATGGCTGTTCCTTCAATAGGATGCTTAGTATGGTAATAATGAGATTTAGCTATAATTGTACATTCGTAACTGCCTGACACCACTCTAGGGACTTTAAAAATTTCACCGCGCCCTGCTCTGAGCTGGAACCGGACATCCTCCAGAAATTTCTGATCATACGAGGTGGTTTTACTCGCTATCCTCTTCCTATAAAACGGAAACACATCTAATGTCGCTTTACCCGCTGCCGGGTAAGTGATTACTCCATCACTGCGCTTTACCATCCGCTCAGGCCCCAAGACTTTCAAGGTTGTATCAGCGTTCCAATTTAGTGACTCGGCAAACACTGAGGGAGAAGAGAAGATAGCCACCACGGATAAACATATCATTGCCACCCATATCGGCCACTTACGACAACAAACCGCCATCCAACCAATATCCTGTTTTAACTTGTTAATAAACGTCTTACTCTTCGTATTCATCGGCTGCCCAACCGGGAGTAACTTCCCGGTTGCTATATTAGAAATTTTCATTCGTTGATATCACTCCATCCCGGCCAGATTACACTCACCTTTCAGAGGTTCCCCTCTAATAACTATGCCTCTAATAACTATGGTTTTCTGCATCAGGTTATCAGCGCAGACCCACAACATTCCGCCTCATCTTAACGGCAGGTTTCGTTCAATTGCCTCATGGGACTCCAGCTCTTATCTTTTTTCGCATTTACCGGAGGAGGCCCCAGGTTAAACACCACCTCACATTGACTATCCGACGCGCTGCCCCACTTCACTTTGAGTACCCCGTTGGGAGGCATGCCGCTCAGGTACACTTGTCCACCCTCCCCAACGATCGCCGCCAGGTTTGTTTCTGTATCCCCTTTAAGCCTCGCCATTGCTCCAAACGGTACCGGCTTACCGTGATAGAGCAAATTCATCAGCAATTGCTGCCCGATACGCACGGGGTAATCCACCATCACAACCGCCCCTTTAGTCGGGAATACGTTCTTGCTACCCTGTGCCATATCGGCCCCCTCCGGCAACGATGACGGATCTAAACTGATACTATTACGGCTGTACGTCTGAGCATAAGGCACCACCGCATATCCCCAGCGATTAGTCGAAATCGAGTCGGAGTTCATCACACGAATACCGCCAACCCCCGAGGTCCGCACCAATACCGCAGCATCACCAATCCGCGATGCCAACGTGACGCCATGCTGATGGGCGATCAATCCGCCACTAACCCCGTAGTTCACACCTCGTCCTCCCGATGAATCATAGTTGTATCCCAAGCTGGCCTGCCCAATGGAGCCACGGTATCCCATTGACACTGACCCGCTGTTTCCCTGCCCTTTATTCGCCTGACTTTGCGATACGCTCCAAGACAGACTATTGTCATCCAGCACCGATCCGCCCAAACCTAACTGGTTACTGCTGCGCCCGGTACTATCATGGAACAAGCTATAATTGGCGTAGGCATTGTTCAGCGCCGCATAGGAGCCGAACAGACTGAGAGGAATGTTGACGTTCAACGAAACTTGCCGGTTCTCAGGCCAGTCGCCGTCGCCACGTATGCGATCAATGCTGTAATTGAGCCCCCAGCCCACACGGTAGAAAGAACCATTCAATCCCATCGACAGAGTGGTGTTAGTTTTAGAACTGCCCCAGTAGTTATCCCGCTGGCCACTGAGCCATAGGGAATAGTTACCCGGCAATGACTGGCTCAATCTCATTTGCCAACTGCTACGACGTCGTTGAGACATCCAGGAAGGGAGTTCCCCCCAAACCGTGTAACCTTGGGTATTAACATCGGAAAAACTAAGGTAATTACGTGTGGAATAGCGGTACGCGGTTAAATCCACCGTCGTGCCAGAGGTCAGCATACTTTTCGAATATTTAGCGCGGTAAGATTCTCCGCGCTGGATGTCAGCCATATTTTTCAATCTGGCCCGAGAAGTGGTGATATCCGCAGATAACGCCCCCATCATACCAAGGGAAAGCCCGGTCCCCAGCGCTGCGGACTGGTACGATTGCGAGACCAAACCACCACCGTATACCGTGACATTGCCGGGCAGACCATAAATCATTGAGACCATGCCGAATACTGGCTTATGCCCGCCACTACTATACCCACTACTGTGATAACGCCCCGCTGCCGCTTCGTACTTGAATTGACCCTGCCGCAACATCATCGGCAGGCTAGAATAAGCCTGACTGAACCCATGATGGGTACCATCAGCCTCGGTTATCGTTACCTGCAAATCCCCACCGGTACTGCTACCCACCAAATCTGTGATACGAAATGGACCTGGCGCGACATTGGTTTGATAAACCACACTGCCATTTTGCGTCACCGTCACCTGAGCATTAGATTTAGCTATCCCGCTGATAATCGGAGCAAAACCACTCTGCCTACCCGGTATCATCGAATCACTGGTGGCCAACCCAATCCCACGATAGGGGAAACCATCAAATACCTGACCCGCCACACTGCCGGTCGAAGTATCCCCTATCGTCAGATCACTGCGTAACGCCACCACATCCCGCTGCAAATAGGTTTGTAGGAAGTTCCATCTTTGCTGGGATTGAGTGGTTTTTTTCATTGCGTCATTAAGTGAGTCATACCGGTTATAAGTTTGAGTACTATAAGAATAGGTCGCCGTGTTACGAAGACGCCAAGCCCCCAGATTCAATCCAGAATTGAAGCTACCGAATAAGCTCTGATTAGCCTGTTTATTACCAAACTGTGAACGTCGATTCTGACTGCCATTAATACTGTAATTCAATATAAAAGCCGGGATGCCCTCTTGCCATAACTTCGGATCAACCTGACCATTGGCTGAAGGCTTCATCGCTATTTGGGGGATACTCAAATTTAACCGCATCTGGGAAAAGTTGAGGCGGGCCGTAGCCTGGGGAATAAATTTATCTAACGGGCTATCTATCGGCTTATCCGCCGGCAAAGTTTTTAATGCCGGCGTGCCGCTGATATTGACACCGGCGGTCTCTAACAAATCTGGGGTAAGTACCGGAACCAGCTCGCTGTCGCCATTACGCTGGAACGTAATATCCCGTGAATCAAAAAAAGTCCCATTCACGTAAATGTCTACCCGATAAGTCCCAGGCGCTTGACCTCCAGCAGTTTCAAACTGCGATAAATCCACCGATTGCCCTGAATTCGAACCAAAGTCCAATAAAGCCGGGTCGAAATAATCACGCCCTATCGCCTGAACACTCCACCCAGTCAGAAACGCCAGCACCATCCGACAGAAAACCAGAGCAAGGCGCAATTTCACCGGACACTTTAATAGAACCAGAGAAATAGAAATATTTTGATTTACACGATGATAAATAGGCGGCCGTTCTAAACAGCAATTTATCACCGGAATTAACATTTTCATTATTAAAATCGCCATCTCTTATTTAAATATATTTAACTCATATCTACTCTGTCGGTATCTGTAATATTGCTATTAGCCACATTTGTTATTAACCATATTTGCTATTAACCAGTTATTAACCACTGCCAGATACAGTAATAGATCGACTCTCTTCATCGGTGCCTAAGCCGAATTCATCAATAGCACGCCACGATATCGTGACATTATTACCAGGAGACATTTTGCCCACCGGCAGTGACCAGCTCTGCTGACCAAATGGCGGCACCATCCTAAATAAATCCTGCTCCGGTACGACAAACGAATTCACATGTAAAGCCTGCAATGTGATCCAAAACGGTGACGGATTAGTCAGCGTTACAACGCTCTCTTTTACTGACGCGCTTAATTGTTTCACTGCGCCGGCAACGCCCTCTTTTGGCAATCCTTCAGGACGATAGAACACCTTCACCGCTAAAGCCGTCGTCATTTTCACCTTGCCTGAGAAACCCTTAGATACCGATGATGGTTTCTCAGAAGGCAACATACGCACATTCAGAAAGAACAGAGATTCCCGATCCTTAGGAAAATCCCCACCGGTACGCAGGATTTTCAGCACCTGCCGTTCATGCGCATCCACCTTGGCAATAGGCGGAATCACGATAAATGGCGCCTTAATATCCAGCGGTAAACCGGTCGCAGGGTCCAATTCCCGTACCGTTGACTGAATCAGATAATTACCGTCGCTGTTATTGATGAATGTTGAAGGAACGCCATTGTTGAATGATTCAAGGTAAAGCACACGGGCATCATTGATATATAACGCCCCCATCAGACTCTCTTCCGCCCTCAGTGGTAAAACCGGTGATATCATTGCCAGAGCGCATAACACAGACGTCACTCTCTGCTTTATTGAAACTTTACGCTCCGCCATGTGATGCTCTTCCAATCTCAAAATATACTCAACCAGCCTGTAACGTACCGCTCTGTAACTTACTCACCCCGCCGATATCGGTGATCATCGACCATTCCACCTTACTGCCAGCTTTGCCCGCCTGGGGAAAAGTGGTCTGGCCGAAAGGGACCAATATTGACGGAGCCTTGTCAAAATTCACCGCCTTGCCGTCGAGTTTCAGTTGGGCAAAAGTCTGGTAATACGGTGTTGGGTTGGTCACTACGACACTATCGCCTGCTCGTGTAAACGTCAGCCGACTACGGGCCTGTTCCGGCGTCATCGGCAGCTTATCCGGCCGGTAGATAAGTTTAATGTTCATCCCCAACGAGATAGATAGAGATGCGCCAATCTCATCTTGCTTCCCGTTGCTATTTCCCTTGCTGTCATCAGTTGTTTTCTTCGCCGGGATCGCATTAATCCGAAAACGAAACAGAGACTCACGATCATCAGGAAAATCACCACCGGTACGCATAACCCGCATCACATTCAAGCTATTGCCCTCCATACGGAACAACGGGGGCAGCACAGTAAACTCCGATGAACGAGTATTTGGGTTATCCCACGGCGTCACCGCAGCTTGTACCAGATAGACCTCTTCGCCTGAATTTTGCAGTGAGATGCTTTGCACCTTGTCGCCCTGCTGATAAATAATACGCGTCTTCCTCAACATAAGACCTGCGTGTGCTGATGACGACGCCATAACCGCCCATATCCCCAGCATCCCCATAACTATCAGCTTTTTCATATATCCCACTTCATCTCAGATACTCTTCCTCAACTACACCCGACTGATAACGTTATCTACTTCAAACGCTCATAGGAAAACTCAAAATGTATGGTCACTCGCGTCTCTCCTCCGCATAACACATTGGTCTCGTTACCCTCAGTTTTACACGTTGCTGGATTATTTTTGTCACCTAAACCACCCACATAAGCCCGGAACGTCCTCGTTACTCCATCTTTTGCGGACGGTAACGGCACCTGAAACGGATCATTGATAGGCTTCGCCTTTACAAACGTCTGGTTGCCAAGGTCCTGTAACCTAATCCCCACACCCTTGGTAGTACCACTATCATTTATAGGCATGAACAGTTCCGGATCTTGTGTGACAAAATTATTACCCCATATGTACAACGCTGGCGATTGGCCTGGACTACCTGGACTACAGTGACTGAGCTGAACTTCCAAATCTAAGGCTGAACTTTCCACATATTTGCTATTTCTAAGTTGATTCGCATAGACCTGAGGCATAGTATCGTTATAACTATCAGTACCAGTAGCTCCGCCATACTTGCCGTTTACACTCAGCGCACAAGTCGGACGCAACAGATTGCCTTTAATTGTGATCTCAATATTCTTACCATCCGCCTGAACCGACAAAGCCACGCAACCGATACTCCATCCAATCAGTATCATGATGAGTAACGAATATTTCGCTCTGCTGTGACATGTTATTAACTCACGGTTTATAAGAGTGTTATTTTTCGCTTTCATCTAACTCTCTTCCCCTCATTGGTCCCCATTTTTATCATCTGTGATCAACCGCATCTCAGGGATAAGAATAGGTAAACGCGACTCGCGCAATTAATGAGCCAGGTCGAATAACCTTACTATCTTTTCCACGCGCAACCGCTACTGTTACCGGAAGCTGTGCACGACCATCATCAAAAAATAGCGAATCAAGGCGATTCTCATGATTATTTATTACCAAGTTACCCCAATCTATTTTCCCTTCACCTCCTAAATGAACAATAAACCCCAACCCCTCAGAGGCGTTATCATCGGAACCAGAGACAGAACCACGGAATATTGAACCTTGTTCAGCGTCGATGGTGTTTCCTGACACAGTGATAACAGGTCTACTCGGTGAAACATCCGGATCACCACAATTGGTTAATTCCAGATTAAATCTCCTGGGGTTTGATATATGCCCTGCCTGACTGAACTCCGCCGCTGGCAGCGAACCAAAATTCAGCTCCGAGCCATTGATATCACTACCACTGATCCCTACGTCACAAGGTTCAGGCACGACAGTTATAGACAGATTTACGTTTATCCCACTCGATTGCGTCGATGGGATTGGAGGGGGTTTAGAATCTTCAGATTCAGCCATAACGCTGCCTGCCAAGAACAGCGCAGCTAACATAACCCCCCAACAAAACCGGAGTACCACGATACGCAACGTCGAGCAGCCGCCATTACTCAGAAAAGCTGGTTGGTCGCCCACTCTGTTTTTTTCTTGCTTTGTCACTTTGTGTTCACCTTAAACTCACTCGTTTACAACTCTGCTGTTAATGAATCGCGCTGCAAACTCAACGATAATCAAATGTAAAATTCACGTTGGCATAGATTTTTCCTGGCTTTTTACAGACCATTACCGTCTCCCCGGCTGCCGGGGCGCATACCAGTGAAAATCTCACCGGCACAGAAGGAGTTTGATCGTTTATGACTGTGCCTTTATCCGCCAGATAAAATGGTTCACTATCCGCTATATTTGAGGACCACTCCGTTCCATTAAGCTTCTTCAAGCGCACTGTGACGCCCACGGCCTTTGAAACCGAATCTTCGCTTTTTTGACTACGAAACAGCGTGTTATCATTTGTACCAAAATGCTCTCCGGTAATGGTAATCGCAGGAGCAACCCTGTCTGCATCGATCACATCTGAGCAATTTCTCAGAGTGAGATTGGTTTCCCCGTAGGCGTTCCCTGATACCAAGCTGGCAAATTGCACTTTGCCCAAATCGATATTATTGTTATCCACCGTGACATCACACGTTCCGTAGGCAATGTCGGCCTTAAATGTGGCGATGGCAGAATTCGCTGCCCACAAGGGACCCGAAGAGAGCCACAGGATTCCTCCCATACCGATGTAATTCAGGTACCCGCGTAGACGCTGAATCCTTGAGATATCGGCTTTACTGAATTTCACCATTGAAGTTCTCTCCACCGCCGAGATCGCTAATCACCTCCCATTCCACTTTCTTTTTATTCTGATTATTTTGAGCGGGATAAACATGGCTACTGAAAGGCGCCAGCATTTGTGGATGGCTTTCAGAAAATTTCACCGGTACGCCATCAACTTTGATCTGGGTAAAGCTGATGTGATAAGGCGAATTGTTGCTAACTTGAATGCCATCGGGAGCATGGGTAAAGCGCAGGGCTTTGTATGCCTGCTCCGGCGTTCCCACCAATCCCGTTGGCCGATAAAATAGTTTGATGGTATTGCCGATGGCATAAGCTATCCCACCGCCAATTTTGGCGCTTTCAAAACGCCGACTCGGAGACGGAGAGCTACTACCAGGAATAGCAGAAGCATTAAAATAAAAGACACTCTCCCGATCAGTCGGCAACTTACTGGTATCACCTAAGATGCGCAGAACATTGGTTCCTTTAGGCTCCAAACGGAACAAAGGAGGAGAGACGTAAAATGGCGTTTTACCGTTGCCATCAACAGTGCGAGTAATTTTAGTCGTCACTAGGTAAGGGATATTAGTTGTTGTATTGCGCACCGATACCGTCGTCGCTTCGGCTTTATCCTGTAAGAAAATAATGCGCGTAACATCGATGCCAAATCCGCCTTCGGCCTGACTCTGCGACGCGAACAAAAACGCGCCCAATATAAGGCTTTTTACTATGATGTTGGGAAGTCGGAGTTTATTGATCATCTTTTGTTTCTCACTATTTTGGCTCTGCCCGCCAGTAACTGCCTAATAAAAGGCATCATCAATCATCTAGAATTTTTCGCCAAAGAAGCCCGAGGAGGTGCTCCTCAGGCTAAAACCACATAAACGTTAGTTATATGCATAGGAGAAGGTGATAGGGGCATTAACGTGCTGATTTGATCCCGGCTTAGGGACTATTGATGCCATATACGCAGTAAATGTTATGGACTGACCATTAAACTCTGCGCCCGTAGACCCCTTAGCTCCCAGAAGGACATTGCTATTGTTTGAGACGACTGTTTCTTTAGCTTCTTTATCCTTATAAGTTAGTATTGCGCCTACATTCTTACCATCTTCACTGTTATTAAAGATGAGGTTATTCGATCCATTCAACACTGGTCCTGTCACATGCAATTGAACTTTGTCTGCCACGGTATTCTTGTCATCACAGTTACTAAGAGCGATAGTAATTGGTCTAGAAGCCTCCTTAGCATAAGATACGATGCCTTTTTGATCCGTAAAGGTGCTAGCTAAAAATGCGTTTTCCGAAGCATTCCCCAAATCCACTTTCCCGTTTGCATTAGGACTGGTTACATCACACGTCGCAGCCACAACGTTACCTGTAATCGTTACCATGGTATTCTTCCCCACATGTCCCTCCTCAGTCGCCTCACCTGCTGCCAAAGCAGCCGAAGCTGCCCCCATAACCAACGCCGCCACGACGCTTATCTTTAATATCTTTTTCATTTCATTAATCTCTTTTTAACTACTTAACTAAAGTCTGCTTCAAACTCGTGCATCACGTTTTGATAAACAGAGATATCTAGCTGTACAAATATTTGCCAATTAGGACCATTTTGACAATTGAGAAACAAAAAATTTTCCGTGCAAAAACAGAACGATACAGAGATAATATATAGATATTTAGCAAATTTTAAGGATATTTTCTTTCTTAATCCTAAAATTAAGAACAGAAATTTCGTTAAAGTAACGAAAGAAGTGTAATGTTTTTGCATATTGGGATAAAAAGAGTGGATTATTGAAATATTTCTGTGGTATTATCTTTGAGGTTTACAAATGTATACAAATCTATCTCTTTTTTTATTAAAAAACTTTTAGTATAATTTCTAGGCAATTGTTTCTCAATTGTCAAAATGGTCCTAATTGTAATACACTAACGTCTGCCTTTTATACCCCAAACCCCTTGAAAACGTTCAACATTACTAGCGGTATAACGTACCGTATGGCGAATGTTTTTATGTCCAAGATAATCCTGTATCAGCCGGGTATCTATCCCTCGATCTGCAAGAGCAAAACCGCAGGCATGGCGCAACATATGCGGATGCGGATCTACCGAGATATTAGCCAATTGCCCTAGCTGGCTAATAATCTGATAGATACGCTGGCGAGTCAGCGGTTTGCCGCAACGCGACAAAAACAACCAGTCACTATCAGCCCCCTGAAAAGTTTTACGCACTTTAAGCCATGCCTTAATCGCCTTAACCTCACGCTGCAAAAGAGGGTGGTTAGTACAAAACCCACCTTTTAATCGCCTGATATATAAACATTTTTCTTTTAATTCCATGTCAGATAATCGTAAATGCCTGGCTTCGCTAACACGAAAGCCGTGAATATAGCTCATATACACCAGACAATAATTTCGTTCTGGATTAGGCCCGACTTTTGCCATTTCCAACATGCTTTCTACTTCTGATTGAGTCAGATATTTTCTTTGGCCCATGATTATTTCTCCAAAATATATTGATAGTACAACCCGGCGATATCCCGCGTAGAACAGACATAAGCTAGGATAAAATAGACACCGCTACCCAAAACGATGGCATATTGTTCACCGAGGCTACAAGAGGTTATACAGATATGGGGTAAAATTTAAACACCTTTTTTGATTATTTTTTCACCTCACAACAACGTTATTTTACATTTGGCTGACAGGGCAGATTATGCAAAACAGGGTGAAAGAGCCTGTTGTTACAAATCGTCCTTTCTGTTATAGCGGCTTACTCTCAAGGTATTGATATGATTTTCAATCAGTTACAGAGGAAAATATTCCATTGATTACGTTAAACTCGTCTGTATTATTATGGATGGTAAACAGGATCAGGCCGTGACCTGTGAAACCTGATGGACTGCCATGCAATTATGGAGATAAAAGAAACCTTATGAGAGGCCAACTGCTTGATGCCATCCCTCTAACTTCCCTGCATGGCGTCGGGGCAAGTCAAGCCGCTAAATTAGCAAAAATAGGGCTGGTTAATTTGCAGGATCTGCTGCTGCATTTCCCTCTGCGTTATGAAGACCAGACACGCCTTTATACTATTAATGATCTTTTACCGGGTATTTCCGCCACCGTCGCAGGTGAAATCCTGCGTACCGATATTGTTACTGGACGTCGTCGGACCCTGATCTGCAAAATTAGTGATGGCACAGGCATGCTCACACTGCGCTTCTTTAACTTTTCTGCGGCAATGAGAAACAATCTGGCGAAAGGGAAACAGGTTGTTGCCTATGGTGAAATCAGAAGAGGCAGTCAGGGCGCCGAAATTATTCATCCTGAGTATAAGATTCAAAATCATACTGGAAATGTGCGCCTTCAAGAGACATTAACGCCGATTTACCCGACAACGGAAGGTGTTCGTCAAACGACGCTGCGTAATCTCATTGATCAAGCACTGAAATTGCTGGATACCTGTGTAATCAACGAACTCCTACCAGAAGAACTTAGCCGCTCCATCATTAGTCTGCCGCAAGCATTGCATACCCTGCACCGCCCAACGCCAGATATTGCTCTGGCGGATCTGGAAACCGGCAAACATCCAGCTTACCGCCGTCTGGTTCTGGAAGAACTGTTAGCGCATCATTTGAGTATGTTAGCCGTCAGAGCTGGCGTACAGCGCTATCATGCTCAGCCATTGCCGATGGAAAACAAGTTAAAGCCGCAACTCCTTAATCGCCTGCCATTTTCGCCAACTCATGCGCAACAGCGGGTTGTCTCAGAAATCGAGCAGGATCTGGCAAAAGATGTTCCCATGATGCGACTAATTCAGGGGGATGTAGGTTCAGGAAAAACGCTGGTTGCCGCATTGGCTGCGTTGCGTGCCATTGCGCATGGTAAACAGGTCGCCTTAATGGCGCCGACTGAATTACTGGCAGAACAACACGCTAATACCTTCCGGCAATGGCTGGAACCTTTGGGTATTCAGATTGGCTGGCTAGCGGGTAAGCAAAAGGGGAAAGCGCGTCAGAAACAACAAGAAGCCACTGCCAACGGCCAAGTCGCCATGATTGTCGGTACACATGCCATGTTTCAGGAACAGGTGAAATTTTCCGGTCTGGCGCTGGTGATTATTGATGAGCAACATCGGTTTGGTGTGCATCAACGTCTGGCTTTGTGGGAAAAAGGACGTGAGCAAGGTTTTCATCCTCATCAATTGATTATGACGGCCACCCCAATTCCCCGTACCTTAGCAATGACCGCTTATGCGGATCTCGATACTTCTATTATTGATGAGCTGCCGCCGGGGAGAACGCCGGTCACAACAGTTGCGATCCCGGATACACGCCGCGAAGAAGTGATCAAACGAATCAAAAATGCCTGCCTTGATGAAAACAGACAAGTCTATTGGGTTTGTACGCTGATTGAAGATTCTGACGTGTTGGAAGCGCAAGCGGCACAAGCCACCAGTGAAGAGCTTACTCTTGCTTTACCGGAGCTGAAAGTCGGGTTAGTGCATGGACGAATGAAAGCCGCAGAAAAGCAGCAAGTGATGGAAGCTTTTAAGTGTGGAGAACTACAGCTTCTGGTCGCCACAACCGTTATTGAAGTGGGCGTGGATGTGCCGAATGCCAGTTTGATGGTTATTGATAACCCGGAACGGCTCGGCTTGGCGCAACTTCATCAATTACGCGGCCGAGTTGGCCGTGGGGCTATCGCCTCCCATTGTGTTTTACTTTACAAAACGCCGCTGAGCAGTACTGCCAGAATACGCCTGCAAGTGCTTAGAGACAGTAACGATGGTTTTGTTATCGCACAAAAAGATCTGGAAATTCGCGGCCCCGGGGAGTTATTAGGAACACGCCAAACTGGGAATGCGGAATTTAAGGTAGCTGATTTGCTAAGAGATCAGGGAATGTTGCCGGAAGTACAGCGTATTGCCCGACATATCCACCAGCATTATCCTGAACATGCCCGTGCCTTGATTGAACGCTGGCTACCAGAACGGACACATTATGGTAATGCGTGATTGAGAATATGTCGGCACGGACTTGTCGTTTCTCAACGCTGCCAAAAATACGGATATCTGGTTTTATCCAATAATTAAGATGCTCTGCTACAGAGCTTTCTTTTAATTATTCAATTTAATTGGCAATATATTATTTCAGAAGGAATTAAAAATCTAATTATAAAGATAAGTAAAATAAAATTCTTATTCGAATCTGCTATTTTTCATTATTTTCTTAAAAAAATTAAATCCAGCACCTCGGATTAATTGATACGACGCTTCACTATCCGAAGTCTTTTACCCGCTAATTGGGGTGATAGGCGGTTCCGACATTTTTCATCAAATTAAGTTGATGATGTGTACGGTATTAGCGCAACATTATGCTCAAAGGTTAAAACGAGAATAGATGTAAATCTATGATATGAATTCAAGGGTAATTATTATATTTACATCAATGTAACATTGAGTTACTAAGTTTAAATAGTAAATATTCCTATTAACCCAATGAATGTAATTTTAAATATTTTCTTTTCGAAGTATAAAACCTTGATGGGGGTCACACAAATAATAGTTTTGTTGGTCTTTTTTATCCTATACTTATATTTCATTATGGTACATGTTAGGATGTTTTTAAATTAGAGCTAAATAAATCTACGTTGATATAATGGAGAGATTAATATGATTTATGTCAAAAGTCTTTCAGAGAATATGGTTAAAGTTGCAATTAGCAAATGGAGTAGTGATGAAGGTAATGACGAATATATTGAAATTAATCCAGGAGAGGTGGTTCAATGGGATAGATCAGATCAGCGCGGTTTTTTAATGTCAGTAGTACGTAAAGATAATATACTAGAGTTGTATTCAATAAAATCAGATGGCTACTTAATTATTTATAGTAACAAGATTGAAAATAACGGAGAAGAGATAAATTATTTATATTCGATACAATCTAACTAAAAAATTTTATTATTTATCTAGTTTTCTTAATTTACGTTCATATGCCATTGAATTAAATAAAAACATTCATTATTGATATAGTGGAGGATTTATGATTTATGTTAAAAATCTCTCAACTGAACCGGTTAAAGTTTCGGTTAATAAATGTGGAGAGGAAGGTAGAGAGGAATATTTAGCTCTTGATTGTGAAGATGTCAAGGTGTGGGATCTATCCGATACACATGGTTTTATATTGTCAGTAATACAGAGAGGTATTGAAAAATCATATCCTGCTTCTAATAACAGTTTTATTATTATTTTTGATGATTATGTACAAGATAGCGGCACCAATATATCTCCTCAAAAGAAATAAATGAGAACTTGTCATCTAATTTAATTGAGTGTTAGACAAAATTAAATCACCATAATCAGGAATGGAATCTCCATTCCTGATCTATTTATACTCAACGGTTTGCTACTTTTTCTCCTAATTCTTCTTTTATGCTTGATTAATAAAGATATTTCCAGACTAGATATTTAGCTCCAATAGTTGATAAATAAAATAATAGAAAAAATCATCGACTGATATCTATAGATTAATACTAAATTGATTTTTTGGTAGTTAGTTTCAGATTGTTTTTATCGATAAGGAGTAAAAGTTAAAATTATGAGGTTTGAGCAACAGAATTTAGGGGGGATGTACATCTTTATTGCTACTCTTATTAATACGCAAACATGTAACTTAATTTATTAAGTATTAACTGTAAAGAAAAGAATAAAAATCACCAAATATGGCGTAATATTTTTCTGTTTATAAAAAAGTGATTTATTTTGGTAATAACAAGATGGGAAAACTAATATTTCAAATTGAATAAACGATAGGCTGAACCGAGGTATTACGGCTCAACCTTGGTTTTAGGTTTTTTTAGTGATTTATAATGACAATGGATTAATCATCATATTCACTGTGTACTGTATTATCATTACCAACATCCCAGGCTAATCTTTCTCCATTCGCCCGCAGAATTGAGAATGAACCTCCCGATGCGCTCAGGCTGACGATATCTTGTAATCGGGCTATTCCGGGGGGGATCTGGGCATTCAAGCTTCTTCTCCCCCAAGCAACTACGCTACCGTTGGCTCGTAAGGCTGCGAAAGCAAAAGACGTTGCACTCAGGCTGACAATATCCTGTAATTGGGCAATTTCGTATGGAACTCTGATACCACCACCGACATTGTCCCCCCAGGAAACTACGCTGCGGTCTGCCCGTAGGGCAGCAAAGGCATAAGTTGCTGCTTTCAGACTGACGATATCCTTTAATGCGGCAATTTGGGGTGGGAGTATACCGTCCCAACGTTTGTCCCCCCAGATAACTACACTGCGGTCCGCCCGTAGGGCAGCGAAAGAACAATTTGATGCACTTATGCTGACAATATCCCGTAATTTGGCAATTTCTGGTGGGACTTGGCCGCCTGAGCCTTCATATCCCCAAGCGACCACGCTACCGTCCGCCCGCAGGGCCGCGAAAGCATTATCTGTTGAACTCAGGCTGACAATATCTTGCCATCCTGCAATTTCAGGGGGCATAGGATGGCTACCCCATGTGACCAAGCGGAAGTTTGCTCGCCGGGCGATGAAAGTATTACCTACTGAACTCAGACTGATAATATCCTGTAATCGGGCAATTTCAGGTGGGACTTGGCTGGCACCATAATAGTCATTATTTCCCCAAGCAACCACGCTACCATCTGCCCGCAAGGCGGCGAAAGCAGAATATGTTGAACTTATACTGACAATATCCTGTAATTTAGCGATGTCTGGCGGGACTTGGCCGCCATAGCCTATATCTCCCCAAGCGACTACACTACGGTTTGCCCGCAGGGCAGCGAAAGCATAAAATGTTGCACTTAGGCTAACGATATCCTGTAATTGGGCAATGTCGTACGGGACTCGGCCGCCATAGTCCCCATCGTTCGAATTATCTCCCATCCAAGCAACCACGCTACGATTTGCTCTCAGAGCTGCGAATGCAGAACGTGTTGAACTCAGGTTAACAATATCCCGTAATTGGGCAATTTCTGGCGGTACACGGCGTCCCCCCCAGGCGATCACACTGCCATTTTGTAATAACATAGCAGTTGAGCCACCAGTAGAAGCAATGGAGATCTTGTTGTCAGAGTTACTATATATTTCAACCCCAGATTGCTGGTATAGGTTATTTGGTGAGAAGTCGTTATTTTGGTTCATATTATTCTCCTAATAAGGTTATATCGGACTTACCTTACTCACAGGGAGTCTGTACCGTAAAACTTTGCTCAATGGATTAATTGTCATATTCATTATGCAATTTATTATCATCAGCCGAACCCCAACCGACTCTCCGACCATCGGCTCTTAATACTGTGAATGAGTTTCTTGACGCACTTAGGCTAACAATATCTTGTAATCGAGCTATCCCGGCTGGGACTTGATTGCCTTGATTACCGTGATCATAGTCTGAATAATTGCCATATCCCCAAGCAACTACGCTACCATCCGTCCGTAGAGCTGCAAATGCGGTTTCTGTTGCACTTATACTGACAATATCCTGCAATGCAGCAATTTCTGGTGGGGTTTTAATATCACTGCCTCCCCAGACGACTACACTGCGGTTTGCCCGCAGGGCGGCAAAAGCCCCCGATGTTGTACACAGACTGACGATATCTTGTAATTGGGCAATTTCCGGCGGAATACTGCCACCCGAAGATGGGTCACCCCAAGCGACGACACTGTGATTTGCCCGTAGGGCTGCAAAAGCAAAATTTGTGGCGCTTAGACTGACAATATCCCGCAATTGAGCAACTTTTGGTGGGATTTGAGTACCTGAGTCCTTGACCCCCCAGGCAACGACACTGCGGTTCGACCGTAGAGCTGCGAAAGCAGAAACTATTGCACTGATACTGACAATATCCTGCAAGTTAGCAATTTCAGGCGGAACTTGACCGCCCCAATTTTTAATTCCCCAAGCGACTACGCTGCGATTTGCCCGCAGGGCGGCAAATGCGTTTATTGTTGAACTCAGGCTGGTAATATCCTGCAATTGGGCGATTTCATCAGGTATTTTACCGCCATGAAATTCATCTCCCCAGGCAACTATGCTACCGTTTGCCCGAAGGGCCACGAAAGCAGAGCTTGTTGCTTTCAGGCTGACAATATCCGTCAATTGGGCAATTTCATCAGGTATCTGGCCTCCGTTACCTTCATTTTCGTTTCCCCAGGCAACTACACTACGGTTTTTCCGCAGAGCAGCGAAAGCGTCATCGGTTGCACTTAGACTAACGATATCCTGCAATTCGGCAATATCGGGCGGGATTTGACTACTAGGGTCATTTCCCCAAGCTATCACTCTGCCAGTTGGTAATAACATAGCGGTTGCCCCTCTGGTAGAAGCGATAGAAGTACTATTATCAGAATGACTACTCCTGTCCGGTTGCCAATATTGCTTGATAGGATTACCTTCGGCATCCACGTTTGGTGAGGGTTCGTTATTTTGATTCATATTATTCTCCTAATGATGGTGATATCGGATTAACCTTTTTACCCACAGGGGAATCTATGCCATAAAACCTATCCCTTGCGGGTTAAGCTGAATTTCTACTGCAATTTAATACCAGCGATTCTTTGATGAATAAGATAATAGAAAGAAATTATCGGCTGATAACTTTAGGTTAATACTAAATTGATTTTTTGGTAGTTAGTTTCAGATTATTTTTATCGATAAAGGGTAAAAATTACAATTATGAGACTTGAGCAACAGAATTTAGGGGGCATGTACATCTTTATTGCTAATCTTATTAATACGTAAACATGTAACTTAATTTACTAAGTATTAACAGTAAAGCAAAGAATAAAAATCACCAAGAGGGGTGTGTAATATATTTTCTGTTTATAAAGAAGTGAGTTATTTTTTAGGATTTACATTTAAACTATTTCGTAAAATTATCTTCTTTTTATACTTATTTAAAAAGTGGCTTTGGTAATAACAGGGTCGGGAGAGCTAATATTTCAATTGAATAAACGATAGGCTAAGCCGGGATATTATAGCTCAGCCTTAGTTTTAGTGTTTTTTAGTCATTCATAATGACAATGGATTAATCATCATATTCACTGTGTACTATATTATCGTTACCAACATCCCAGGCTAATCTTTCTCCATTCGCCCGCAGGACTGAGAATGAATTTTTTGATGCGCTCAGGCTGACGATATCTTGTAATTGGGGCAATTTCCGGCGGAATACTGCTGCCCGAAGATGGGTTACCCCAAGCGACGACACTGTGATTTGCCCGTAGGTGATGTATGGAAATTATTCCCGCACAACTAGCTAAGAACCAGTTTGGTGATCTGCTTATGAAAGTTCAGCGTGAACCTGTGGAAATTAGTAAGCATGGTAAACGTGTGGCCGTGGTTATCTCTCCCGAAGAGTATGATCAGTTCGCACAGCTCAAGTTACAGAATTTAAAAGCCGTTCTAGCTGAATCTATTGCACAAGCTGATCGTGGCGAATTGCATAGTATTGATGATGTATTTGCACCGTTGACAGTTGATGAACTTGAGGGTAAGGCTTAAGGATGAGTGTCCGGTTTACTAAAAAAGCCAGAGAGCATATTCGTGCAATCAAACTCTATTCTATGCGCCGATGGGGGGCAAATGTCGCGGAAGCTTATTCAACTTCGTTACGTGTGACTATGACGGAAATTCTTGATCGTCACCCATCCCCCGGTCGTGATCGCAGTGAGGACCTTTATTTAGGTGTACTGAGTTTCCTCGTAGAGAGCCACATTATTTACTACCGGGAAGTTCCGACTGGTATTGAAGTGTTGGCGGTGTTGCATTAGACGCAAGATCCACATAATCATCTATAATGAAGAGCATAAAACGTGAGATACTTTATTTAATTCATGACAAAACAAGCAGTTAAAATTTTTTATCGGATACTTGAGTGAGTTACCCGAGCGCTGTTTTCCTCAGAAACCTGAGTTGCCGAACTATTTCATCTGGTTCTCACCAAAATCCCGGCTGGAGGTCAGGAAAAGTTGTTTTGCAGGACGAAGGAAATTCAAAAAAATCCCTCGATAAAACTTGAGGGATTTGTGTAGGAAAGAAAGTGGATCTCGGAGATTATCTCATTAAATCTGACAAACAAGAGCTGTATCGAGGCAATTTCGTTGATAATCATCCCAAAAACCTGGGGGATGAGCCTCAATATCGCTTTCTAACAGCATGGGTTTTTGCCATTTAAATTGTTTGAACCCCGCCTTTTGGATCGCTGTTTGATATTGTTCACGACTCCAACGATACATAGTGAAAGGGCTAGGGGGTATGGTAAGAAATTCAGCTTTCACGAGAGTGGTGTCTTTCACCGGCTCTTCACTCAGAATTTTTATACAATAATTCTCATAATTCCCTTTCTCTAATCGATAATCAGGTTCAAAGGTATACGCAATTAATTTACCGGAAGGCTTGAGATGAGCGGCAATGACACGGAACATAGTTTCAAGGTCTTCAAGAGATTCTGCATGGCAGAATAACCAGGCTGCATTAACTATGTCAAACTTGCCAAATGACTCCGACTCCATCTTGCAAACATTTCTTACATGAAATTCGATATCGTCACCGTATTGTTGTGATTTGCTTTTCGCAATCGCTATCATGTTTTCTGATATATCGACTCCAATGACTTTCGACGCGCCACGATTTCTGTATTCTCGACTAAAGAGACCATATCCACAGGCTAAATCTAACACTGATTTCCCGTGTATATCTTCTGCCAGATTGAAGATAGTTCTGATTTCTACTTTGATATGGTCAGTAGCATCTGAAAAGCTCTCGTAAAGATGTGCAATAGGACCATATAAAGTGTTATCTTTCATGTTGTTATCCTTAGCTAAAGGCCAAAATACTTTATACCCGTCATCTTTCAAGTTGCCTCTTTGTTGGCTGCACTCGCTCACCCCGGTCACATAGTTACCTATGCTCCCGGGGATTCGCTCCCTTGCCGTCGCGAAGCATCTTGAAATCCATAGGGTATATTTATCGAAGAGATATATTATTTAGTATGAATTAATAATTACTGAAATTTTTTCTCTTATTATAAATAAGATTCCAAAATAGCTCTACATTTCATACCATTCATAATTCCATGTATAACAATGGGTTAGTAAGGTTGCGTGTGGCAGAATCATGAAACGTTATTTATATTAATACGTTAGCGATGAATTAGATATTATTTTTTAATGTTGGTTGATTTTCGGATAAATATGAGAGAGTAAAATAAATATAAAACACTTATGATATGTTTTGTGGAAACTATTATTCTTATAATAATTATGCCATTTAGACAATAGAGAGATGCCAATGAGCCGCCGTTATTTGAGGAACTATTTCCATCCTTTAATGTTTAACGGTATACCCGCTATCTTTCAAGTTGCCTCTTTGTTGGCTGCGCTCACCCCGGTAACATAGGTAGAGGCGATAGAAGTATTATTATCAGAATGACTACTCCTGTCCGGTTGCCAATATTATTTCATCTATTCGCCGCTCGAATTTGCTCTACTTCCGGGTGACAATCCACCAGGAACGCCATCATCTCAGTAGCATCTTTGCTCAGGTAGAAGCGGACCATCTTTTCGTTGAACTCATGTACTTTCGCCGCAGGCACGCTGATGGCGTCTATACCGTTTGACATCAAAATACCATTCATCATGAAACGGGAAGTGCGTTTGTTACCGTCAAAGAAGAATTGCTGTAACGCACCAAAAAGGAAGAATGCAATTCCCTTTTCAAAAGGCTGACATTCATCCAATGCCGCCATACCGGCTTGAAAAATGTGGTTCAATTCTGGTGCGCCTGATTCGGTAGGTAACGGAATATGCCGACCACACTCACCCAAACTAACATCTGGGGTGTAGTTGGTCTCCTGCCCTTCCCCACGGAATGTTCCCCATTCCAAGACTTCATTGCGAGCAACTATGCTATGAAGTTTAGCAAACGTAGCTTTGGTCAACTCAAATTGACCTCTTTTCACCAAAGATAACAGGCATCTGGAACTTTCTGCGAGATTCAGTACTTGCTCCTGATCAGAAACCTTCCTACCACCGACGGTTATACCGTCCAACAATGTTTTCACTTCCGGGAAGGTGAAGGGATTACCTTCAAGCACGCTGGCATCCCAAACAAACTCCGGTAACATCCGGTGAAAACGAAAGCATACCCGCTCAATAGAATGAATCGGAACAATAAGAGGAACCGCAGATCGGTCCCAACGAAACCCCAATGCGTTGAAAAGCTTCATCGTTGCCCATCCTTTTTACTACATTTGAATTCGCTAAATTATAAGCAAAACACAGTAAAAGACCATCTCACCAGAAACGCTCTCGTTTGACGAGCTAGTCTCTAAAAATCATTTTATCCGTCAAGAACAGGCCAGAGAAAACCGATTAACCTCATGAGTGAAAAAAGATTTACAAACGACGAAAGAGACGATAGAGCACAATTTCGCAGACGCGAAGCAGCACACGGATACCATTATTTTTAACAAGACTTGTCAGTGGTCTGACTATTTACCATGCAAATGGCGCTCCATATACTACTGCCAATTGTTCATTGTTTCACAAACATAACTTAGCGGAAAGATGAAACACGCATTGAGCGCAGGCAAAACAAAGACTAAAAACCATTTGTACCATATATCGATACAGGATACCATTGACCATGATTAAGGCGTTCCGGGATCAGTGGTTGGATGATTATTACTTTCGCGGTGAAAAGTCACCCAACATACCTAGCACAATTGAAAGTGCTTTAAAGCGTAAGCTCGATATTATTCATGTCGCTAAAGGCGAGAAAGATTTAAGGGTGCCACCGGGTAACAGATTTGAGCATCTGGAGGGCAATCTAAAGGAGTGGTGTTCGATCCGCGTTAACAAGCAATATCGCCTGATATTCCAATGGGATGCAGGAGAGGCTAACGGAATCTATCTGGACCCACATACATACAGGTAAGAGGTAAAACGATGATTGAAGCACTAAAAATTCCCGCGCATCAACCTACCAGTGTGGGCGCTATGCTCAAAGAAGAATTTCTGGAACCCTTGGGTATCACTCAGGGCGAACTGGCAAAAGCTATGGGTGTAGGCCGGAAGACCGTCAATGAGCTGTGCGGCGGTCGGCGCGGAGTGACTGCGGAAACTGCCTTTTTGCTGGCAAAGGTTTTGGGAACCACACCGGAGTTTTGGCTTAACCTCCAGTTCATCAATGATATGTGGCTGGCTCAGCATAATGAGGTTTTGGCTGACAAATTGGAACACGCGCGGCCCTTGGTAGCCGCCTAGTTGCGAATATATTGCGTTGTATTGTCGTTTTGACGGTGAAACGATGACAATGCTTGCCTAAAATAAATAATGATCAAAGAACACAACAATACTGCACCAGCTATCCAGTTGGCGCAGTATTTTGCCAATTTACCCTACACCGCCGGGAATACTGGCAACAGCAGATAGAGTTTAATCACAATCGCGTTAACGATATCAATAAAGAACGCGCCAACCATCGGCACCACCAGAAACGCTACATGAGACGGTCCAAAGCGATCAGTAATCGCCTGCATGTTCGCAATGGCGGTAGGTGTCGCGCCTAAACCGAAACCACAGTGACCCGCCGCCAGCACCGCAGCATCATAGTTTTTCCCCATCACCCGATAGGTGACAAAAATTGCATACAGCGCCATAACGATGGCCTGAATAGTGAGAATGATCAGCATGGGTAATGCCAACGATGCCATCTGCCACAATTTCAGGCTCATTAACGCCATTGCCAAAAACAGGGAAAGGCTTACGTTACCCAGTACAGAAACCGCTCGGTCAAAGACTCGGTAAAAACCTAACACCGACAGACTGTTACTGAGGATAACCCCGATAAATAACACACAGACGAATGTCGGTAGTTCAAACCATGTACCTTGCAAAAATTCAGATACAAAATTACCTGCCATCAGGCAGATAGCGATCAAGGCGATCGTCTCCAGCATCACCAATGCTGTGATCATCCGCCCGGTATAAGGTTTTTCAAATGCTGTCGGCACCTCGGTATCATCGCCCCTTAGTCCTGGGGTTTTGGTATTTTTCACCAGGAAACGAGCAACCGGGCCACCAATCAAACCACCCAGTACTAAACCGAAAGTCGCACAAGCCATTGCTACTTCTGTTGCATTTTCAAAACCATAACGCTCACTAAACAGTTTACCCCAAGCGGCGCCGGTCCCATGACCACCAGACAACGTAACAGAACCCGCCAGTAAGCCCATTAAGGGGTCCAGCCCTAACAGTTCAGCCAGAGCGATACCCACCGTGTTCTGAACCAGCAATAAGCCAACAACGACGAAGACAAACGTGAACAGGACCTTTCCCCCCGCTTTCAGGCTGGAAAGATTGGCATTCAAGCCGATAGTGGCAAAGAAAGTTAACATCAAAGGGTCTTTAAGAGACAAATCAAAACTGATTTCCCAACCTATTGTTTGTTGAACGGCTAAAAGAATCAGAGCAACTAACAAGCCACCAGCGACCGGCTCAGGAATGGTGTATTTTTCAAGAAATGGGACTGATTGTACAAGTTTGCGTCCAAGTAATAGTACTAATGCGGATGCAACGAGCGTGCCATAAACATCAAGATGATACATCTATGTACCCCAGCTATATTGTTAAAATTATGTAAGTTATTACGACGTTATACTCATCCTTTAGAGAACGCCAAAAGCAGGCAACGCTGGATTAGAAAAAAAATCTGCCACAAACACAAGTTAAAACATATAAAAATGTGACCAGAGCAAATCATGGAAAGTGACAGCATTTTTACGCAAACGATTGCTTTTACACCATTGATCATTAAAATGCGCTCTTTGTCAGTCCGGAATTTCACACCATGCTCACCTCATCCCCTGAACAAACTGAAACAATACCCCCGAAGAAACCAGCTAGTGAATTGATTTATCGCTTAGAAGATCGGCCACCGTTGCCACAAACGTTGTTTGCTGCCTGTCAGCATTTACTGGCAATGTTTGTCGCTGTTATTACGCCGGCAATTTTAATTTGCCAAGCGCTAGGGCTGCCTGCTCACGATACGCAGCGGATTATCAGTATGTCTCTGTTTGCTTCAGGATTGGCATCATTAATCCAGATCCGAGCTTGGGGGCCTGTCGGCTCTGGTTTACTTTCTATTCAAGGGACCAGTTTTAACTTTGTTTCCCCACTGATCATGGGCGGGCTGGCATTGAAAAACGGCGGTGCCGACATTCCAACCATGATGGCAGCGTTATTCGGCACTCTAATGGCGGCATCCGTCACAGAAATTCTGTTATCCCGCGTATTGCATCTGGCCCGGCGAATTATCACCCCGTTGGTTTCCGGTGTTGTGGTGATGATTATCGGCTTGTCTCTCATTCAGGTTGGGTTGACCTCTATCGGCGGCGGGTTTTCTGCTATCGAAAATCACACTTTTGGTTCTCCAGAAAATCTGTTTCTGGCAGGCGTTGTGTTGGTTATCATTGTTTTGCTGAACCGACAGCGTAATCCTTATCTGCGTGTCGCTTCTCTGGTGATTGCAATGGCAGTCGGTTATGTTGCCGCCTGGCTAATGGGTATGCTGCCACCAACAACGGTACAAGAAAATAGCTCACTCATGACAATTCCCGCACCACTCTATTATGGTCTTTCCTTTGACTGGAATCTGCTTATCCCGCTAATGTTGATTTTCATGGTCACTTCGCTGGAAACTATCGGCGATATTACCGCGACGTCTGATGTTTCCGAGCAACCGGTCAGCGGTCCTCTATATATGAAACGTATTAAAGGCGGTGTTTTAGCTAACGGCTTAAATTCTATGCTTTCTGCCGTATTTAATACCTTCCCAAATTCTTGTTTTGGGCAGAATAACGGGGTTATCCAACTCACTGGCGTTGCCAGCCGCCGTGTAGGTTATGCCGTAGCGCTAATGTTGATGCTGTTAGGTCTATTTCCTGCGGTGGCAGGATTTGTACAACAGATCCCTGAACCGGTATTGGGGGGCGCCACTATCGTGATGTTCGGTACGATTGCCGCATCTGGTATCCGTATCGTTTCCAGAGAAGCGCTTAACCGCCGGGCAATTATGATTATCGCGCTCTCTTTAGCGGTTGGTATGGGCGTTGCTCAACAACCGCTAATTTTACAGTTCGCTCCTGACTGGCTGAAAACGTTACTCTCTTCCGGTATTGCTGCTGGCGGTTTGACAGCCATCACCCTTAATCTGGTGTTTCCTCAGGAAAAACAATCTCTCTAACAATCTGATATCGGGTTACACATAATCAACTCATCACGCACGTATATTTCATCATCGCGCGTGATGATGGTTTATACCCGTCATCTTTCAAGTTGCTTCTTTGTTGGCTGCACTCACTCATCCCGGTCACATCGTTATCTATGCTCCCGGGGATTCGCTCCTTTGCCGTCGCGATGCATCTTGAAATCCATTGGGTATATCTCCTAGCGGCTGGAAGGCCAAATAAGATCGTTACCAACCCAACCATCAAGATCGTATTCACTCATACACTGCTCAGCAAACCCCTTCAATTGATCCACTAAGCCCGAGGCTTGGGAAGCCCATAATACATCGAGTCTGGTAACTTCATGGTTGCCAGCATAATTGAGCTCGTATAATTCATGCCTGTTAGCGAATTCCGTACCAATAGAGTCCCAAATCAGTTTCATGAGTTTGACTCGCTCAACTGCACTGTAACCATTGGAGCCACGTATGTATTTATTAAGATAAGGAGAGAGTTCCGGGTTGGAAAAATCGCTGGCATGAGAGTTAACATAAATCAAGGCACTGCCCAGATCCTGTTCAATAATTTCTTTTACCCTCGGGTAACCCTGCGTCATAAACCAACGATAAGCTATCCCATACTCGTACCGAGGCAATAGGGCATCTTCACCCCAAGGCTCTGGAGATTTAATCATCGCATCACTGAGCGCCCAAAATAGATTACGCCATGACAATACTTCACCAACCCGTGTTTGCACACCACGAAAATCCTTCGTACCTGTGGCTTCAATACCCTTAAGGAGCAATCCAGAAATAAAATCAAGTTTAACCGCCAATCGGGTCACACCATGCAACATAGCCCGATGAAAAAACCCCGATTCAGCAAAAAATAACGAAACTTTATCTACATCTCCATAGATAAATATATTTTCCCAAGGAACCTTCACTTTATCCAGCACCATTATCGTATCGTTCTCATCAAATCGGGACGAGAGCGGATAATCAAAAGGACTGCCCATTTTATCAGCCGCCATTGAGTAAGAGGGGCGACAGATTAATTTCACTCCTGGCGCATTCATCGGCACAGTAAAGACCAACGCAAATTCCCGTTTCTTTATTGGTAAGCCGTAATGACCAATAAAATTGTAATGACAAATCGCCGATCCCGTAGCGACAACTTTAGCGCCGCTGACAATTAATCCATCATCACACTCTTTTTCAACATGAACACAAATATCACCAATTTCATCAGGTGATAAATGACGATCTATTGGTGGATTAATAATCGAGTGATTCCAGTAATACACGTTTTCCTGTGAGCGGATATACCAGTTTTTTGCATTATCAGCAAAATCACCATAAATATCCGGCCTTACGCCGAGTGAGGTAAGAAACGAAGCCTTATAATCAGGGCTTCTACCCAACCAACCATAACTCATGCGAGCCCACGCGGCGATAGCATCACGATCAGCAATTAAATCCTGTTGTGAGTGCGGTACACGGAAAAAGGGATGTGTCACACCAGAACTACCCGTATCTGTAGGCGTAGTCAGTACATCACGATGAGCAGGATCGTGCAAAGCATCGTAGAGTTTCGCAATAGAGCGGGCTGTATTTTGAAAAGCAGGATGGTTGGCAACATCGTGAATACGTTCACCATAAGCCCAGACTTCCCGACCATCGTTTAGCCCATCCAGAAATTCCTTTCCTGTAAGTGGGCGAGTTGTGCGGATACTACCTTCATTCGACGATTTTTGTTTCATGTTTTCTGACATAGAAGATTCCTTACATTATTTATTTGCCGGAAGATGGGTGAAAATAAACTATGCAGTGTTATTTCAAACATCAATCAAACTGAGAAAGGAATAGAAGGAATGATGAAAAAAGATCATTACTCCATTTATAGCCATCTATTAATACATTAATTCATTCGGATGTCATTGGCTATATTTCCATGCAATAAAATATAGATTTAATGATCATATTAATCACACAATATAATTATTAACAAACCCACACAAATACGCTAAGTTATTAATAAAAAAAACTTAGCGTGAAAAAATAAAAATACAATTAAACAAAGATTAATCTCTTAAGTTTATTTTAATAGAATAAAACGATAACTAATAATTAATCATTTTTCTCATCTCATACCCTGAAATTATTAGAAATAACACCTGATAGAGTGACTTATTGGGATTCTTATTGTTAAATTATACAAATGTTACAAATGATAATTTATCCTCGTTCATAAATTTTATTCACCATCTCTTGAGTGAACCCGAAAATTACGGCATAAAAGGAAGCTATAAGCCGATTAAATTGGAGTCTGATGATGAGATGGTTAGGAAAATCGCTGGTTACTCTGTTATTACTGCTCATATTGGCAGTAATCACTGTTTATGTCGCGATGCAGACAAACTGGGGAGCGCATCAGCTTAGTCAATGGCTGAGTCATCACAGCCGCTATCAGGTTCAAATCGGCAATATCGAACATCACTGGTCACAACCAGGTACCTTGGCATTTTCCGATATCGTCGTTAGCAATCAGCAACAGACTTTCACTTTAGCAGCTAAAGTTATCGCATTCGATTTCAACTGGCAGCAATTCACTTCCCCGCGCCATTTTCATCGTCTGTTATTGCAACAGGGCCAATTAACAATCAGAGATCAGTCACAATCAATACCTTTTAGCGCCAATATTCTGCAACTTAATCAGATGACTATTCAGTCAGAAAATGCAGACTGGCAAATTCAAGGACAAAACATCACCGGCGGCATCACTCCCTGGAACCCGCAATCAGGCGAATTAGCAGGGAATGGAGAATTTCAATTCAGTGCTGATAAGCTGAACTTCAATGATATTTCTCTCGAAAAAGTTATTATGCGAGGAGATAACCAGCAGAATACCCTGACTATCCATTCATTTGGCGCAACATTGGCACAAGGTTCAGTATCGGGTAATGGGCAACGTCAGCCTGATGGTAGCTGGCAGTGGGATAATTTACTTATCAGCAATATTCGTTGGCAAACGCCAATGACACTTGAAGCGTTATGGCTAAAAGCGAGCAAATTACCTGCCGTTAATATTAAAGATCTGAGCCTTACTAATGCCAAGCTGGAAGGTAAAAACTGGTCTGCCAACTATCTGGATGCCTCAGTAAAAAATGTTGGTTTGACCAACGGGAACTGGCAGGCAAAAGAGGGCATCATTGATTTCAATGTCATGGATACTACGCTGAATGATCTTCATTTCACCGATATTATTGGTCACCTTCTTCTGGCTGGCAATGAACTCACTATTTCCAATCTCACGTCTCATTGGGAAAAGGGATTATTCCACGTCAAAGGGAAATGGAATCACCAAACAAAGCAATTCAACATCACCAATGCAACAGTTGCCGGTTTAATTTATACCTTGCCGCAAAACTGGCATCAGCTACTGAAAAAATCATTGCCTGAATGGATATCCAGATTTTCCATTAACGAGATGACGATTAACAACAGTTTATTGATTGATATTAACCCCAATTTTCCATTCCAGCTTACCGCCCTCAGTGGTTATATCTATGACATGGAGTTACTGAAAGAAGGGAAATGGGGGATCTGGAGTGGCTCTTCAAATCTAAGTGCCACCAGCGCAACATTTAACAAAGTTGAATTACGTCGCCCTTACCTTAAATTACACACCGAGGGAAATAAACTGATCCTCGACCAATTAGATGCCTCTGTTGATGGTGGATTACTGAAAGTGAAGGGTACAGTAGATCAACAGGTACAAAAGCCATTTACTTTAGATTTCCGGGGAATAGATGCAGATTTGGCGATTTTACCTCAATGGCGGTGGGTGCCGTTGAAATTACAGGGTAAAGGTAATTTCACGCTGTTAATACAGGGAGATCTTGCTGCTGATGATATTAAAAGTACTATTGATGGTTCATTGACTGCCACGGATAAACAATCAGGCAAAGAAACTCAAGTAATCGATAAGGGGCAGATATCCATACAAAATTGTGAAACCTGCTCAGTTATTAGGCTATAACCGTGTAAACACCCAGTAACACCAAATAGCCCAAAAATTGGGCTATTTGGGATGAGATCACAGCTTAAATAGTTTTGCATGACTTCCAACCCGATATAAGAAAACCTCTTGCTCAGTTCTCTTATAAATCAACAGGAGATCCGGCTTTCCATGACATTCCAGATACCCAATATAATCCCCCTTCAATGAGTGCTCTTTATATTCACGGGGAAGTGGTTTTCCCGTGGCAAGCAGTTTTAATACGGTATTAATAACAGAAATAGCTGATTTATCATGCTGAAAGGGTTTTAAATCCTTTTTAAATGCAGATGAATATCGAATTTTTAGCATATTTTATTTAAAAATTTCATCCCAAAATTCATCTACGGTATCTACACTTGTACCACCACCACTTTCCAGCTCACGGATCGCCGCCTGCGTTGTGGCATTAGGAATGTGGCGTTCCTTTGTCGCTCGGGTTAATACCAGGCGGACAAAACTAGACATATCCAAACTGTTATCCTGAGCAGCTCTCGCTACCGCATTTTTTAGTTCTTCAGGAACACGAACTTTTAATATGGCCGTATTCATAGTATCCCCCTCTTCTGACTGTTTTCTCCCTTATCGTAGGACTATTGTGGACACAAATCAAGATTATCAGACTAATAAACACACAAAATCTGTATTCTATAGCATTATGAAGGTACAAAAAATGGCGTGCATACTGCCTAAACCTGATGCCTTTATGTTGCGCGTACTCAACGAAGCTTAACCTTATAAAAGCAGCCTTTCATTTCTGCTGTTGACATGAAAAATACCACCAGTGGCATATTTAATGCCACTGCGAAATCTAAGCGATAGCCGTATAAGCATTCGGCAATACCATATAGGTGCCAGTAAATACCGCACCGATCCCTTGATCACCGCTGACAATTACATCCAACTTCACTCTCGCTTTACTGCCTTGTGCCAAACGAGCCAAATCACCGCTCATATTTTTAAGATCCGCAACAGATTTTGGCCTGCCAATAACCGGTTTTTTGTAACGGATATCAGCATCAGCCAGAATAATATCGCCACCCAGTTGACGTTCCTGCAACAACAGCCAGATCAACCCCCAACCAGTCAGTGTTGCCAGAGAAAACAGACTGCCAGCAAAGATAGTTTGGTGAGGATTCTGATTACCTGCTTCCGGCATGGTGGTAATAAAGCTCTGACCGGTATATTGAGAAATTCGTACCCCCATTTTTTCACTAAGGGGAATATGTTTGTACCAAGCCTGTTGCAGTTCATTGCACCAGTCTGGCCGGTGAAGAATATCATCAAGAGTTGCAACCGGCTTTATCATCAGAAAATGGCGAACCGGTGTCGTTTGCGGGCTAGTAATTGGCCCACGGTTTTCAAACCCCAATTTACTGAAAAACTCTACCGCATGTTCACGAGCACTGCACACAACCCGTTTAACACCTTCCTGACGGGCAACCGATTCCAGGGCCATTGCGATTAATTTTCCTAACCCTCTACCTTGTACGTTGGGATGCACTGCCAGAAAGCGGATTGCCCCCTCACTATCCGCATTGATATATAAACGCCCTACCGCCACTGGGTTACCTTTCTCATCCACAACCATCTGGTGATGAGCCATCGTGTCATAACCATCTTTTTCAGAGCCGACAGGCTGATGCAGCGGCTTACGCAACATTTCCCAACGAAATCGGTAATATGCTTCCAGTTCTTGTTCTGTTTCAGGTACTCGCAGATGATACATAGAAACTGCCCCTTTCTTTTGCTTATGATGTTTAATCGGGGGATGGTTGCGTTCTACTGGCTTTTTTTGGTTGCTAGACCTGCAACCAGAAAGTGACTGGCCCATCGTTTGTCAGGCTGACTTTCATATCGGCAGCAAACCGCCCGATTTCTGTTTTTACACCACTTTGGCGGCATTGTTCAACAAAATAGCGATATAATTCATCGGCCTTATCTGGGGCAGCGCCACCAGAAAAACTGGGGCGCATGCCCTTTTGAGTATCGGCAGCCAGTGTAAACTGGGAAACCACCAACAAACTGCCTCCGACCTGTTGGACGTTCAAATTCATTTTGTCCTGCTCATCACTGAACACCCGATACCCAATCACCTTTTCACACAACCGTTTTGCCTTCTGTTGATCATCTCCTTTCTCAACACCTAGCAACACCAGCAGGCCGTGACCAATTTCCCCAACAACTTCGTTCTTAACAACAACATTTGCCTGTGTTACCCGCTGGATTAACGCAATCATATTTTTCCTTTATTCAGATAGTCACATCAGCACACTATCCTCTATTATCCGTTCAATCCTTCATTTTGTTCATAAAAACTGCTTGCTTCGAAATAATCTGGCACTGTCTGCCTATCAACAACATGAATGCTATTGATCCCTAACGCCCTGGCTGCTTCCACATTTTCCAGCACATCGTCAAAAAACACCGCCTGATCCGGTGAAAAGCCTTCTGTCTCAAGCACATATTTGAAAATATCAGGCTCAGGTTTACGCATTGCCAAATCCTGCGATAAATAGAGATAATCAGCGGATGCCGCAATCTCAGGATAATTATGCGGCCAGTAATCCAGGTGCAAGCGGTTTGTGTTGGATAACACCACAACCCGGTGTCCTGCCTCACGTAATTTCTTCATTATCTGAATAATTTCAGGCCGGATATCAATAAAGATAGCATGCCATCCGGCAGCAAACTGCTCAAAACTGAGTGAAATACTCATTTCCTGACATAAAGTATCAGCGAATTCCAGATCAGTAATTTGACCACGCTCATGTTTTTCAAACGTTTCTCCCATAGAGAAACTTTTAGTCAAAGTCGCAAGAGGTGTCCCGCTCAAATTACTCCATACCGCTAAAACCCTTTTAAAATCAATATCAATAATCACATTACCCATATCGAAGATATATAGCATAATTACCCCCTGGCTAATTAATGACTTTTTACTTTAATCGTATTTTCAATTAGAAAACAGTACGGACAAGTAAAAAGCGAATTACTTCACGGTATTTTTTTTATGAAACTATAAAGTAGCATCCAGATTAAAAAAGTCGAGTAAGGTGTTATATTTATGTCATGGTTCCTCCTCTGTATCGGCCTTCTTCTGGCTGGATATTTCATATATGGCAAGATTGTCGAAAAGATATTCACTATTCGACCAGAAAGAAAAACCCCTGCGCTTTCTATGGCTGATGGTGTTGATTATGTTGCTATGTCCACCCCAAAAGTTTGGTTAATTCAGCTACTGAATATTGCCGGCGTTGGTCCTATTTTCGGCCCGATTCTCGGTGCCCTCTATGGCCCGCTTGCCATGTTGTGGATTGTATTCGGCTGTATCTTTGCCGGCGCAGTACATGATTACTTCTCCGGTATGCTCAGTGTGCGCGCTCGCGGAGCATCCGTGCCCGTTATCGTTGGTAATGAACTGGGCAAAACCATGAAGCATTTCATGAATATATTTGCTGTTATTCTGCTGATGCTAGTTGGAGTCGTCTTTGTTTTGAGTCCAGCCGGCTTGCTGAATAACCTGCTGAAAGAGGCAATGGGTTGGGATAACATTGCGATCTGGGTCGGTATTATCTTTGCTTACTATATTCTCGCAACGCTGGTGCCTATTGATAAAATTATTGGTCGCCTTTACCCACTGTTCGGTGCATTGCTGTTGTTTATGTCTGTCGCGCTGATGGTCGGTTTAGCAATGAGTGATAAGCCCTTCTATTCGCAAGGATTAGATTTCACCACTAACTTTAACCCGAAAGATCTGCCTATTTGGCCATTGCTATTCGTTACGATTGCTTGTGGCGCTATCTCTGGTTTCCACGCCACTCAGTCTCCGCTGATGGCGCGTTGTATGCAGAATGAAAAAAATGGTCGTTTCGTTTTCTACGGCGCAATGATTGGTGAAGGTATTATCGCGCTGATCTGGTGTACATTGGGCCTGAGTTTCTATGAAGATACTAACGCGCTACAGGCGGTGATTGATCAAGGTACAGCCTCTCTGGTTGTTCATGAAGTGTCCACTTCTCTGTTAGGTACCGTCGGCGGTATTCTGGCAATCCTCGGTGTGGTGATTTTGCCAATTACTTCTGGCGATACCGCATTCCGTTCTGCCCGGCTTATTATTGCTGAATTCTTGAATATTCCTCAGCAACAAATGACTAAACGTCTGTTATTAAGTGTGCCAATGTTTATTGTCGGTTATCTGATTACCAAAACTGACTTCAATATCATTTGGCGTTATTTCGGTTGGGCAAACCAGACTACAGCAATGGTCATGTTATGGGCGGCCTCCGCATGGCTGCTACGTCGCAATAAGTTCCATTGGATCACCACCCTGCCAGCCATGTTTATGACCGCGGTGTGCTTCACCTATCTGGCATTTGCGCCAGAAGGTTTTGCGCTAAACTGGAATATCTCTGTTGTTATCGGCCTGGCCGCAATGGTGGTTGTCACAATTGCCTTCTTCGCGAAAGTCCGCTCTCAATCAGCTTCCGATAATACAGAAGCCGAAGCATTAAATGAGTAAAAACCCAAGAAGATATTAAATATCACAACAGCCCCTCACGATAAAAAGTTGAGGGGTTTTAATTGCCGATCTCCTTTATCGTGATAAGAAACATTTATTCCTCCTGCAAATATCAGACGAAATATCACATGAATATTGATAATTTAAGCATTACGATCAGAAAAATTAGTGAAGAAAGCGCCATTTCCCCATAGAGAATGTCTGGGATAGCTTCTTTATGAAAGCTCGGCGCCCATTATAGTGACAAATAATGAAAAAGAATTCACCTGGAGATAGGGGGGTCAATAATAGTCGTTAAATTGGGAAGTTTCCAAGCCGAGATACGATTCGCCGTTTCTAATCGTTTCCTGCTTAACTATTAAATAAAAAACAACTCATTGAAACTCTTGCCAAATGATAATCACGCTCACCCTTCTGAATGGTGGCGGACATAAACAAGATTGACTACAATTGTTATTAGCAGCACACTACGAATAGTGAGTTAAATCATACACCATTCGAATACTAAAACTTTGCTTTAATAAATGTAGGTTTGTACGTTTCCAAATGCGATACCAAAGAGAGTGACTCCCATTAAATGGCGCCAGAGCGTCTCTTTTAATGGATAACTCGCCTTTGGATAATTGATCGCGGGTATCGAAGTAAACGATCCTAAACTGAGTTCGATGAATTCCCTCCCCTGAACTACAAGGGAAAGGTCTTGAATGTTTTTAGAAAACTGGAGAATCAACCATGTATATGTTTTTACCTTTTTTACTCGCATTATTTGCGGTTATCACCACCCTATATGGCAAGTATAAAACCAGTTATACCCTATGGGCTCTTCTTTCGGTGACGACTGTAGCTTGGTTTATCCATCATGCAACTGATTCGTTAAATCTATCTTTTTAACGGGAGACAATCTGATGAATCAGGTATTAGCCACAAAACAACAGCTCAGCTACGGCGTAGTATTTAACCTCATTGGGTTATTTGCGATCAGCGCTGCTTTAACCCTTGCCTTCTATTATCAATTGGTCCTTTCAGAACTCCCTTGTCCATTATGTCTGCTACAGCGAGCAGGCATGATCATAATAGGGTTTGGTTTCCTGTTTAATCTGCGTTTTGGCATCAAAAGCGCGCATTATGGCTTATCGCTTCTCGGCTGTATCGTGACTGGCATTGTTGCGATCCGACAAGTATTTTTACATATCACACCCGGTGATCTCGGTTATGGTTCCGCATTTTTGGGTCTGCATTTCTATACTTGGGCCCTTATCTGCTCAGTTATTGCGATTATCGGCATATCAGTCATGCTGATATCAAAAAGCCTGGAAAAAACAACTGAAGCAAAACCAAACAAGTCGGTTATCGGTCAGATTATTATCGGATTATTTGTCATATTAATTACCGCAAATTTAATCTCCACGATTTTGGAGTGTGGCGGTGGGCAGTGTGATGACAACCCAACGTTCTATCAATTGCTCGGTAAATAATCTCATTTGTTAAAAAAACTCAGGGCGCCATTGGCGCCCTAAGCATTGGTATTGCAGGAAAGATTATGCTTCTTTACTGCGATACGCACGACGGCGTTCGTTTTCCGTCAGATGGCGTTTACGCAGGCGAATAGACACCGGGGTCACTTCCACCAACTCGTCATCATCAATAAACTCCAGAGCCTGCTCCAGGGTTTTCTTAATATGTGGAGACAGGGTTGTCGCTTCGTCAGTACCAGATGCACGGACGTTAGTCAGTTTTTTACCTGTCAGACAGTTAACTGTCAGGTCATTAGAACGGGAATGAATACCGATCACCTGGCCTTCATATACTTCGGCGCCATGACCAAGGAACAACTTACCGCGATCTTGCAAGCTGTAAAGCGCATAAGCAACCGCTTTACCCTGACCATTGGAAATCATCACGCCATTCTGACGGCGACCGATTTCACCCGGACGAACATCATCATAGTGGCTGAATGTCGCATACAACAGACCGGTACCGGAGGTCATTGTCAGGAACTCAGTACGGAAGCCAATCAGGCCACGGCTTGGAATAATATAATCAAGGCGGACACGGCCTTTACCGTCTGGCAGCATATCGCGCAGATCCGCTTTACGCTCACCCAACGCCTGCATCACATCTCCCTGATGCTGCTCTTCAATATCCAGCGTCACCTGCTCGAAAGGTTCTTGCTTGCGACCATCGATTTCACGGAAGATAACTTTCGGACGGGATACCGCCAGTTCAAAACCTTCACGGCGCATGTTCTCAATCAGAACAGATAAGTGCAATTCACCACGGCCAGAAACACGGAACGCATCCGGATCTTCTGTTTCTTCAACCCGCAGGGCGACATTGTGAACCAACTCTTTCTTCAAACGCTCAAGAATTTGACGTGAAGTAACATATTTGCCTTCACGGCCACAGAAAGGAGAGGTGTTAACACAGAAATACATGCTTACCGTCGGCTCATCAACAGCCAGCGGCGGCAACGCTTCAACCGCGTTGACGTCACACAGGGTATCAGAGATATTCAGCTCACCCAGACCGGTAATCGCAACGATATCGCCTGCTTCCGCTTGCTCACTCTCAATACGCTCCAGACCCAAATGGCCCAACACTTTACCGATTTTACCGTTCCGGGTTTTACCTTCACTATCAATAATCGTGACATTCTGGTTTGGCTTAACCGTACCGCGCTTGATACGACCAATCCCAATAACGCCAACATAGTTATTGTAGTCAAGCTGAGAAATCTGCATCTGGAATGAACCGTTCAGGTCAACTTTCGGCGGCTCTACATGATCGACAATCGCCTGATACAACGGCGTCATATCTGTCGCCATATCTTCATGATCAGTACCAGCGATTCCCATCAACGCAGATGCATACACAATGGGGAAGTCCAGTTGCTCGTCAGTCGCTCCCAGATTGACAAACAGGTCAAACACCTGATCTACAACCCAATCAGGACGTGCGCCAGGACGGTCAACTTTGTTAATAACCACAATCGGTTTCAAACCATGAGCGAACGCTTTTTGTGTCACAAAACGGGTCTGAGGCATTGGCCCGTCCATAGCGTCCACCAGCAATAGTACGCTGTCGACCATAGACATAACACGTTCTACTTCACCGCCGAAATCGGCATGTCCCGGAGTATCTACGATATTAATACGGTAGTCATTCCATTTAATGGCGGTATTTTTTGCGAGGATAGTAATTCCACGCTCTTTCTCCAGATCATTGGAGTCCATCACACGCTCTGTCGCTGTCGCACGGTCACCGAAAGTACCGGATTGTTGCAGCAGCTTGTCAACCAGGGTCGTTTTACCGTGGTCAACGTGCGCGATAATGGCGATATTACGCAATTTTTCGATCACAAACTTTGCCTCAGGCATTTATAGAAATGGCGCGCTATTGTACACACATTGGTCGAAGGACTAAACAGGATCACAATAATCTATGCTTAACAACTTGATGACAATGAAATTGTGATCCCTTTCACACCCATAAATAGACGCATTTTTGATATAAACGCACTAACATTGTGCGTCTCAGTCATATAATTGCACCAATACAGTGCAATTTTCCCAAATATTCCGGTATCCCATCACCGGGATAACCACGATACAGTATATTGCAAGGTGTTAAAAAGTTGGCATGCTTTTCGCAAATGCTTTTCGTGATTGAATTGACTTTCACAACTAATTTGACTTTCACAACTATAAGTTTGAAGTTTGCAAACGTGTAAATAGCCTTGTTAAGGCAAAAACAATGTGATTGTGTTTTCTTTAGTCTTAATCACGACAATTTTATCAAGACCAACACAAGCCAGGAGAAACCGAGTATGTCTGTTGAACATGTTTTAACCATGATTGAAGAGCATCAGGTGAAGTTTATTGATTTGCGTTTCACTGATACCAAAGGCAAAGAACAACATATGACCATTCCAGCTCATCAGGTTAATGCAGACTTCTTTGAAGATGGCAAAATGTTTGACGGATCTTCAATTAGCGGTTGGAAAGGGATTAACGAATCTGACATGGTGCTAATGCCAGATTCCAGTACAGCCATGCTTGACCCCTTCTTTGACGATGCCACATTGATCCTACGTTGTGACATTCTGGAACCCGGCACCATGCAAGGCTACGACCGTGATCCCCGTTCCATCTCCAAACGTGCTGAAAACTTCCTGCGTTCAAGCGGAATTGCCGATACTGTTCTGTGCGGACCAGAACCTGAGTTTTTCCTGTTTGATGACGTGCGCTTCAGCAGCGCCATGTCCCATTCTTACTATCACATCGATGATATCGAAGCTGCATGGAATTCCGGGACGCAATACGAAGGCGGCAACAAAGGCCATCGGCCTGCGGTAAAAGGCGGTTATGCTCCCCTGCCTCCCGTTGATTCTTCTCAGGATTTACGTTCAGCGATGTGCCTGACAATGGAAGAGATGGGGTTGGTTGTAGAAGCTCATCATCATGAAGTGGGAACAGCAGGTCAAAATGAAATCGCTACCCGTTTCAACACCATGACCAAAAAAGCGGACGAAACCCAGATTTACAAATACGTCGTACATAATGTCGCGCACAATTTCGGCAAGACAGCAACCTTTATGCCAAAACCACTGGTTGGCGATAATGGCTCCGGTATGCACTGCCATATGTCTCTGTCCAAAAACGGGACTAACTTGTTTGCCGGTGACAAATACGGTGGTCTGTCCGAACTGGCGCTATTCTACATTGGCGGCATTATCAAACATGCTCGTGCGCTGAACGCATTCACCAACCCGACAACCAACTCTTATAAACGTTTGGTTCCGGGCTATGAAGCACCGGTTATGCTGGCCTACTCCGCCCGTAACCGTTCGGCATCTATCCGTATTCCTGTCGTTGCCAGTACTAAAGCTCGCCGTATTGAAATACGTTTCCCTGATCCGGCGGCTAACCCTTATCTGGCATTCGCCGCTCAGTTGATGGCTGGCCTTGACGGTATCATCAACAAAATCCATCCCGGTGATGCGATGGATAAAAACCTGTATGACCTGCCACCGGAAGAAGCCAAAGAGATTCCTACCGTCGCTGCTTCTCTGGAGGAAGCACTGGCGGCATTGAATGCTGATCGTGAATTCTTGACTCGCGGCGGTGTATTCACCGATGACGCCATTGATGCATATATTGACTTGAAAAACAGTGAAATAGAGCGTGTCCGTCTGACGCCGCACCCACTGGAGTTTGAACTCTATTACAGTGTGTAATTAGCAGCACCATTTCCGCTGATCATTTTTTGTTGCCGTGAAACCTTTTAGCCCATCTTCGGATGGGCCTTTTTCCTGCTAGCTAAATTTCAGGCTTTGACTGGGTTTTACGCTCGAACATGATACAGTGCACCAAAAAGGTGCAGGAGTGTGGATGAAAACGGAAAATCTGCCCGATAGCGGGCAAATATTAAATTCACTCATTAACAGTGTACTGGTATTGGATACTGATCTCGTCATCCGTTATGCCAACCATGCGGCACTGCAATTATTCGCACAGAGTGCCCGTAAACTATTCGGTACACCTCTTCCAGTGCTGTTTAGTTATTTTTCACTGAATACCGAATTGATGCGCTCTAGTCTGATCAGCGGCCAAAGTTTTACTGATAACGAAGTAACGTTAGTGGTTGATAACCGCTTTCACATTATGTCGCTCAGTGCCCAACCGATTTCCGAGCAGTTCATCTTGCTGGAACTGGCGCCTATGGATAGTCAACGCCGGTTAAGCCAAGAGCAGGTACAACAAGCTCAGCAGATAGCCGCACGGGAATTGGTTCGGGGGCTGGCACATGAAATCAAAAACCCTCTTGGTGGGCTGAGGGGAGCCGCGCAATTACTGTCAAAAGCACTGCCCGATCCTGCTTTGCAGGAATACACCCAGGTGATTATTGAACAAGCCGACCGATTGCGCCATCTGGTAGACAGATTACTTGGCCCACAACATCCGGGCGAACGAATTAAGCAAAGCATTCATTATGTTGCTGAACGGGTTTCTCAGCTAGTCTCGCTAGAAATGCCGGATAACGTCACACTGGTAAAAGATTACGATCCCAGTTTGCCAGAACTGGCCCACTATCCTGATCAAATTGAGCAGGTGCTGCTAAATATCGCCCGTAATGCCTTGCAAGCGCTAGGAAAACAAGGGGGAACCATTACCCTCCGCACTCGTACTGCTTTTCAAATTACCTTGCATGGTAAGCGCTATCGTCTAGCCGCCAGAATTGACGTGGAAGATAACGGGCCAGGTATTCCGCCACAAATTCAGGACACCTTATTTTACCCAATGGTCAGTGCTCATGAAGGTGGAACAGGTCTTGGTCTATCCATTGCTCGCAATTTAATAGACCAACACTCTGGCAAAATAGAATTTACCAGTTGGCCGGGACACACAGAGTTTTCTATCTACTTACCAATTAAGAAATAGAGGATAACGATGCAACAGGGAAAAATCTGGATCGTCGATGATGACAGTTCAATCCGCTGGGTACTGGAGCGAGCGTTAAGTAACGCGGGAATGGAATGTACCAGTTTTGCCGATGCGGATAGCGCACTGACCGCTTTGGCTCAAAACACACCTGATGTACTGATTTCGGATATCCGTATGCCGGGGATGAATGGACTAAACCTGCTAAATAACATCAAACAGAGCAACCCGTTGCTGCCAGTCATCATTATGACTGCTCACTCTGATCTGGATGCCGCAGTCAGTGCTTATCAACAAGGGGCTTTTGATTACTTACCAAAACCCTTTGATATTGATGAAGCCGTTGCCTTGCTGGAACGAGCACTTAGCCACTCCCGCGATCAGAATCAATCAATTAAAAGTCCGCAGGTCATCACACCCGTTTCTGACATGATAGGAGAAGCGCCTGCCATGCAGGATGTTTACCGCATTATCGGCCGCCTCTCCCGTTCCTCTATCAGCGTCCTGATTAATGGCGAATCCGGTACCGGGAAAGAGCTGGTGGCCCATGCGCTGCACCGTCACAGCCCACGGGCCAATGAGCCATTTATTGCTCTTAACATGGCAGCCATACCTAAAGATTTGATTGAATCAGAATTATTTGGTCATGAAAAAGGGGCTTTTACCGGTGCTAATCAGGTACGTCATGGCCGGTTTGAACAAGCCAATCGCGGTTCACTATTTCTTGATGAAATTGGTGATATGCCTCTGGACATTCAAACTCGTCTGTTACGGGTATTGGCAGAAGGCCAGTTCTACCGAATTGGCGGCTATGCCCCAGTGAAAGTGGATGTACGGATTATCGCGGCAACCCATCAGGATCTAGAACGTTTGGTACAGAAAGGCAAATTCCGTGAAGATCTCTATCACCGCCTTAACGTTATTCGTATGCAATTACCGCCCTTACGTGACAGAGTAGAGGATATCCCTCGCCTGACCCGTCATTTCCTACAACAGACTGCCAAAGAGTTAGGCGTAGAAACAAAGATTCTCCATCCTGACGCAGAAATGGCCTTAATGCGTTTACCTTGGCCGGGCAATGTTCGCCAGTTGGAAAATATCTGCCGTTGGCTGACTGTCATGGCCGCAAGTCAGGAAGTACTGGTACAGGATTTACCGTCTGAATTATTTGAACCCCACCATACCGAAACCGGCACAACAACATCTGTAAATTCCGTATCTGCAAATACGACACCTACACATACAATACCGGAAAACTGGTCGCAACTACTTGCCCTGTGGGCAACAAGCGCCTTGGAAAACGGTCAGCAGGATCTGCTATCTGAAGCATTACCGTTATTGGAGCGTACCTTACTTGATTGTGCACTTAAGCATACTAAAGGTCATAAACAAGATGCTGCACGATTGCTAGGTTGGGGACGCAATACTATTACACGGAAGTTAAAAGAACTTGGGTTGGAGTAAGGAGATGATATCTCCAGCCCTATAACCATTTTGCGGGATTTAATATATCAGATTCCCCATTAGCAGGATTAAATAACCGATCTCGATCACACTTTATACTATTCATTCAGACAAGGAAATAATCCCACATAAAGCCAATATCACTATTATTTCTGGCACAGTTAATGCCGTCGGAATAAAAAATCGACGTCAGGGCAAAGTTTTTAGGGATCGTTATAACTGATTGACTGTCTGTATTATATCTGATAAAACCAGTATCAAACGTGATTAATTTACGATCAATCGAGATAATAGAATCGACAAAAGGCAAGATTGAGCAGTATCTATCACCCTCCAAGTGAACAGAACGTATCTGAAAGAATAGCGCTTCTTGATAAGGAGAAACCCAATAATCTCAGAAATTACCTAATTGAGAATGTGTGACGCACTACCAACGCAGTTGTATACAACTACTTAACCTAGTCCAAAGCTACGGGGGTATATTGAGTGTCTGTAGCTCGCGCAATAAAAACCCTCAAAGAGGATCTCTGGATTGAGTCGGCAATGTAACAACATATTGCGGCAATGCGAGTGTATTCTGACAAACAGTTAGGAACCAGAAAAAATACGCAATATTTCAAACTACTGTTATTGTCTCACCAAGTGAGCGAGAACTTAATTTAAGAAAACCACAACCCCGGTTGTGATTTAGATTCAAACTAGTAATTATAGGGTTGGTTTAAAATGATGAAGTGGTGTCGGATTATTATGGCAATTATTTTGTTTTATTCTCTTTTCGTTGGTATGATGCAAGTATTGTCGCTTAATTTTTATATTTTTCATGATTATTTTGGCTGGTGGAAGATTCCAGCCAAAGTGGCCGCTGTAATCGCCACTCTTTACGTTTTTGCTCTACTTGCTAAGTTTTTGCCTCTTATTATTGTTATTTTTATATGTAGCTTAGTTTTGGTGGTAAATGTATGGCATTGGTCATTGTGGACTTCAATCCTTATTCTTATTTGGCCGGTTATTGTTGTCTTGGTTTATTGCGTACTCACCAAAAGCCTGAAATATAATACATCGGACTAGTACTACAACCATAATTTTCTTTCCCGACAGACAATACATTCATATAAAAGCTTAAATCATACGATTTCTCAGTATTGTAATTATCAGAAAAAATACAATCTCACATTGGAACTGGATACAAAGAATAACGGAACTTCATTACACAATGTTAATTACTTTTTATAGAATAAATCAAAATATTTGGAATTTATATTTTCTTTTACGGAAACCAATATCTGACATTGTACTTTTTTAGTGAATTTTTGTTACTTGATTGATATAGTTATTTTTATATAAATATGTTATATTGATTTTCATTAATTAAGATAGCATATGGATGACAGAGGTACATTAATGCAATAAATAATGCTCTAGTTAATAGCTCAGTTATAACTGAGGACAAACTAGCTGTAATGATGATATTCTGCTTTCAATTATTATCATCTACAAATAAAGATGAAGTTAATATGCATATCTCTGATGGTAGGGTATTAACACTGAAATTCGAAGAAAATTTAATTAATCATTGATTTGGAGCTTATGTATGGAATCTAGTATCGAAAATGACCTCTGGAAAGAGGTAGATCGGCAAAATGATTTGCTTTGGAGAATAGAAGAAGCTAAGCGTGTAGCGGGCCTCAGTCTCGAAAAGGCAGTAAATGACACTATAGAATTAGGTGAAGAGGTCGTAGATACTATAGGCTTAGGTATGAGACGTAAGCTCTGGCAACTTTCATATTTTTTTGACGGTTATGAAGATGTATACGGAAGGATAAAAGAAGAAGATCACAGAATGAAATTAAATCTGATGGATCTTAAAAATGAAAATAAAAGAAAATTCATTTCGAGAATAACAGAAATATATGTTGATGAAGTATTTAAAGGTAATGAAGAAAAGGAGAAAGAAAGAATATATGGAAAAATATTAAAATTTTCCGCTAAAGTGACAATAGGTAAATCAATTAAATTAAGTGTATCAGCTATAATAGCAGAAGCCATATATTTAAATTTAATTAAAAAAACCATAGTGAAAAACATAGCCAAGCGATTTATAAGTGGATTATTAAATATTGCCCAATTTTATGGATATTATGAGAAAGCATCAATATCAGCAAATAGACTTAAAATAACATGTCCACAACTCTATTGGGCTTTGTATTTTCAAAAACTGGAAATGTTATATTTTATAGTTGAACCTGAATTAGAAAAAGGAATTTATTTAATAGAAGGATTTAGGAATAAGCAGGTCAGCGAAGAAGAAGTTGCTCGCGTACTTGCACATATGATGGGGGATTGAATTTATATATGAAAAATAAAACATTTAGTAAAGGGTGGTTCAAAAATCTTTTTTATGTATTTATTAAAGAATTATTGTGGTCAAATATGCCCGTTGTAGCCATTTTTATATGGGGGATTGTATCAGTGTATTTCTTCCCCGATGAATGGTGGATTGCATCTTTAATAGGAAGTATTGTAATTGTTGTTCTATTTCTTGTTCTCACATATTTAAGTGAAAGAAAAAAAAGCTAAGCGTATATGTTTAGCTCCAAGCCGCTGACAAACCTCGTTGAAAATAACGAGGTTTGTTTCTTTCATTATGAACCATAATGCTACCCCATTTTCTTCATTAATCCAGTCTAATCACCCGTCAGAGCGTTATTTTAGCTTTCCCTGCATTGACAGGCTCGTTCTCCATAGATAAAAACAACAAAGCATCGCGACCAGCAAAGCTATATTCTTGATATTTTGGGTTATTGCTCGAGCAGACATAACAATCCTGCGGTTTGTCATAGGTAAAATGTTTCTTCTGAAAGGTGCTCAGTTCCTTGTTAGGACGGTGAATAACCGACGATGAGCGTGGGGCCTAACTGATCCATCATGTAACAAACCAAGGCCGTAAAATACTTCACATCCAACCCTACCGCGAGAAGATTGAAAGACAAGCGAAATACAACGGGGCGACTAATTCACGGATAAATTCGAAATCAATGGCGGCACCAATTTTACGGACCAGACGATTTTTGGGCACCAGCTCGTCAAGTGAGAGCGTTTCTGGCGGGAAAGTCTCGGGAGGAGGTGTTTTTAGCATGGCGGCAAGCTCCGTTTGGTGAACGGAACTTAATTAAAACAAAGTGCCGGATAAAAAACCAGCACTTTGTCAATAATCTGGCTAAGCATATATGCTTAGCTTTAATTTTTAATAAATTCGTTCATCCCATATACTATAGGCTGATGTTCCTGCTGTTACATGGTTCCATGTAATGGATTTATATTTAAGAAAAATTTTCTCATACGGCATTAACTCATTACTATTAATTGAATTTGGATAAGTACAGGAAATATCAACAATAGTTGCTTCTGTAATTTTTACTTCATAAAAAATCTCTGACTGCCCTGTCTGACTTGTCCTATAAAAAATAAAAACACCATTCAATGATTCGTTAGAATCTATAGCCATAGCTAACAATGGGGATGATTTATCAATAGGCTTGATAAATTGTATGGGATGATGACTTACGTTCTGGTTACGAGTTATTGCGTGATTTAGACTGAGTACCTGTATTTGATCTTCATGTCCTTTTTGGTATCGATTCCCTATAGAATCGAGGGTTGAGCATCCAGATGATATTAAGCCTTGTTTCTTACCATTTAATGTTAGATAAATCATGTATGACATAAAGATTACCATCCTAGTTTTTTATTCAAATGATGTTAACTCGATATTTGGGCTAAAGAAAAAAGTAACTTAACATATAAAAAAACTTATGAATACTGGAAGGACTTTTTCAGTGAAAAGTTAACTATGTTTCCCTCCAAAACATAGCTCACGAGCAGTTAAAATCACATACTCGGCCCATAATTACGATAAGGTTTATTTTTCAGCGCTGGTTGCTCTAACTTCTGCTGCCTTATCGCTTGTTCTGTTTGTAAAAACTCTCAAACTGTTGGAGCTGCGCTGTCGATTCGGTCACGCAATTGTTTAAGTAATCGACTTGTTTCAACAACGTGACGTTTTCTTCCAAGGCTCACTCGAACATGTTTTGCAAGGAGAACTCTATTTACAATTTTGTGGAATTTCCCTTTTATTTAAATAGATATAGGTAAATGAGGTAAAGTGAAAACTATGAAACCGGATACTCAAATGTAAAGTAAAAAGATTTTAAAAGAAGTTAAAACCTTTTTATTTAAAAACCATGCTCGAAACAATCAAATCACCCTTGAAAACTGACGCTGGCTAACTTTCTGGCGTAAATAAATATCAAAACACATACAGATATTACGAATCAGTAACCGGCCTCGCGGCGTTACCCAGATCTGTTTCTCATTCACTTCAACCAGCCCATCTTCAATCAACGGCGCTAATAATTGCAACTCTTCCGCGAAATAACGGGTAAAACTCAGCCCATATTGCTGCTCAATATCGGCAAAATTTAGACGGAAATTACAGATTAACGCTTTAATAACATCACGACGGATACAATCATCTTGAGACAACGTTAAACCACGCCATAAAGCATGCCCCTGTTTTTCTAATTCCGCATAATAGGTTTTTAACTCTTTTTGATTTTGAGAATAACTATCACCCAACATACTGATAGCAGAAACACCCAAGCCCAGCAGGTCACACTCTTCCTGAGTGGTATAACCCTGAAAATTGCGATGTAATTTCCCTTCCCGCTGAGCTACCGCCAACTCGTCATCCGGGCGAGCAAAATGGTCCATACCGATAAACTGATAACCATTGTTTGTCAGCGTTGCGATTGTTTCTTGCAATATATCCAACTTTTGCTCAGCACTCGGTAAATCATGTTCCTTAATTTTACGTTGAGCAGCAAATAAGTTCGGCAAATGAGCATAATTGAAAATACTCATCCTGTCCGGTGATAACGCTAATACTCGCTCCAGAGTGAAAGCGAAGCTTTCTGGTGTTTGTTTCGGCAGGCCATAAATCAGATCAATACTGGTGGAATTAAAACCCGTTTCACGGGCGCGCGCTACCAAAGCAAAGATAAATTCCTCATCCTGTTCACGGTTAACCAGACGCTGTACTTCTTTATTAAAATCCTGCACGCCCATACTCAGACGGTTAAAACCTTCACCGCGCAGGTGATCAATCATATCCAATTCAATTTCGCGTGGATCAATTTCAATGGAAATTTCAGCATCCGGCAGAAAATCAAAATGATGGCGCAACAATCCCGTCAATTTACTGATTTGGTTTTTATTAAGATAAGTTGGCGTACCACCGCCCCAGTGCATCTGGCTAACTTTACGACCAGAAAACAACTTTGCCCGGTCACGAATTTCCCGTTCAAGCCATTGCAGATATTCATCCGCTTTATGCTTCTGACGAGTAACCAGCTTATTACAACCACAGAAATAACAGAGCTTATGGCAAAACGGAATATGGAGGTAGAGAGAAAGCGGTCGTTCAGGGTAACGAGCAGCAACCTGGATAAATGCTGCATTATCATACTGCTGATTAAATTCCAGCGCCGTTGGATATGAAGTATAACGGGGGCCGGAATAATTGTATTTTTGGATCAAAGGCAAATCCCAAACGATGGCTTGATCAGACATGCTTATTCCTTCCGATGTTTTCGCCTATCAAAGCGTAACGCTTTCACATGTTTAATATGTTGCGTCGTTGTGACCCTGCGCAGCCGGGTTTTACGCCGCGACAATCGCCATAGTTTACCCAATAACCATAGCAAATAACATACTATTAGTATGGTTATTAGGATAAACCCGCCTTTGACCATGAGAGATTAAATTATTTACCTTTCAGCAGTTGCATAATGTCATCCTGCTTCTCTTCTTCGCTCTCTTCTTCATCCAGTTTAATCCCCAACGTTTCCATCAGAGCGTCAATCCTATCCAACGTGCTATCAATATAGTTATGCTCTTCTTTAGACAGACTTTCGCCATTTTCCAGACGTTCTAGCAATGCATCCAGACGATCGTCGTTTTCCAACATCGCCAATTCTTCCTGTGGCGACAAACGTGGTTTTGTCTCAACTTTATTAGCAACGATAGGTTTCGTTGGTTGTTCTCCGACGATCAGCGGAACAGGCACTTTACTGCCAAGACGTGGATCACGTTGCTGCTTGCCTGACTGATGTTTATCGCCGCCTTGCTCCTGATAGCGGTTACCGGGCGGATTGCCACTATGCTTTTTCTCACGCTTACGTGCACGCCCTTCTGCATTCAGTTCTTCGCGGCTTTTTCTTTTCTGTTTACCAGCAGATGCTCTGGCTGGTGCTTTTTTCTTTAACGAGTTCATAGCCTGTTACTCAGTTTGGTTTATCAGGGTATTGCTGCGCCGGAATCTAGCAGAAACCGCACGTATAGAAAAGCGCCGCGAATAATTCTTTACCTTTTAATAAATATAGCCAAAATCTCTTATCATTCATGCATGGTTTAATCATCAACGAATATGCTATTACTCTTAGCTCTCAATAAATGATCAATCGATATGTCTATTTTTGATACTTCTTGCTATAAATCCGTTTACTTGTGGGTAGTTGGTTATGCTTTGTTATGGGTGATAGTGAGTTATTCATTTGACCCAACCGTGCCTTATGATGCCGTCGAAGCATTGAACTGGGGGAAAAACGGCGAATGGGGTTCACCTAAAAATCCGTGGTTAGTTGGTGCAATGATGCTGCCTGCTATCCATATAAGCGGTATTTCATTGAGTTTTTACTGGTATTTCATTCACTTTATTGCTGTCGCGATTAGCATGCTCGGTGTATGGCATCTGGCCTTCCGGCTGACAGGGAAAAAAGAGCTGGCATGGCTCGCCATGCTAACATTGAACCTATCTGGTATTATTAACTTCGATATTATCCCTTACAACGATAATTATCTGCTAATTATGCTCTGGCCGTGGATTATGCTGTTCTTTCTGCGCGCAGTGTATGACAATCCCTGCTGGTGGCTGGCATTTGCTCTCAGTTCCGGGTTGGCAACAATGGGAAAATACTCCACATTAGCATTGGTTGGCTCGGTTTTTCTGTTGACCCTGTTTGTACCTAAAGCTCGCCAGTGTTACCGCCAACCCGCGCTCTATATCGCCTTGGTTATCTGGTTTATGCTGGTCCTGCCTAACTTCTGGTGGCTGTGGCACAATGATTTTGCCGCCTTCAAATGGGTAGATTCACAAATAGATAACGGGTTTAATCTGCACACAACTCGATCGCTATTATCAGTATTTTATCCGCTGATTATCGTTGGCATTATTATTTATCAGCTTGGCGGCCGTATTAGCTGGCCGAAGGAGCAACCAAACCGGCTGGTAAACATTATTATTTTACTGCCATTACTGATTATCTACTGCTGGTTCTCATTCAATAAAGGCGGAAGAATGACAGAATGGCTGCACCCCTTTATGTCTGTTTCATCAGCGCTGTTGGTTGGTTCTATTACCCGTTTTCCACAGAAATCATTACGCAATACCCTGAGAGGGCTGATTGTCGTCGCAGTATTGATTTTGATGGGATATGTACTGATTATGGCGGCCAATATTCGCGGCGCAGGCCATAAATTCGAAGGCATCAAAGACTTTTCCTGGCAACTGGAACAACGCTGGCATCAACTCTATCCAACTCCGCTCCATTATGTCGGAGGTGAATATTTGCATCAGTGGCTGACTGTCTACGCCCCAAGTCAGCCAGAGACAATCCAGCCTTGGATACCGGGAGAGCAGGCGCCCAATATCTACAACCGCCATGTTAAAGCAAGCGATATTGTGCGTGACGGCGCTATTCTGGTGGGCGAAAAGGGTAAAACTTGTGAACAGGAAGATTTTCACAGTGTTTTGCAATACTGGCCAACCCTGAAAATAGAGAGCACTGATGAGTTTCTTTTCCAGCCTGAACCTGAAACTAAGCCAATATTGGTCTGTATAGGTTTTGTGCCGCCGGAGAAATATCAGTAGTCGCTTTCTCTGCAAGTTGAAAGCCAATTTAACCGGCTTTCAACTTTTCATACGCATTAATGCGTATCGACAAATACTATTTTCAGCACAAACAACAATGTCACCACCACCACACAAGGACTGATTTCACGCCAGCGGCCAGTCCCAGTTTTCATGGCGCAATAAGCGATAAAACCAAGGGCAATGCCTTCCGTAATTGAAAAACTAAATGGCATCATCACAGCAGTAATAAATGCCGGAACCGATTCGGTTAGGTCATTCCATGCTACCTTTGTGAGACTAGAGGTCATTAGTACGCCAACATAAATCAAGGCTCCCGCCGTAGCATAAGCTGGAACCATGCCTACTAACGGTGAAATAAAAATTGCCAACAAGAATAAAATTCCTACCACTACCGCGGTCAAGCCAGTACGACCACCGACTGAGACACCGGAGGAACTTTCAATAAATGCCGTAACGGAAGAAGTGCCAATATACGCACCAGTAACCGAACTCAGGCTGTCCACATACAGAGCCTGTTTCATGCGTGGGAATTTCCCCTCACTATCCACCATGCCGGCTTTATCTGTCACACCAATCAACGTACCGGAAGAATCGAACAAGTTAACCAGCATGAAAGAGAAGATGATCCCTACCAGACCAATATCCAACGCCCCAACAACATCAACCTGACCAACCACCGTCATTACACTGGGAGGTAAATCAAATATCCCGTTATATTGCACATCCCCTAATATCAAACCCATTACTGTGGTGATAACAATAGAAATCAGCACTGCCGCATGAATATTACGGGCCGCCAAAATCGCGATAATGAAAAAACCCAAAGCACCGAGTAAGACATTATGGGAAGCGAAGTTACCAACAGTAACAATGGTGTCTGGATTAGGTACGATAATGCCGGAATTTTTCAGCCCCATCATGGCGATAAACAGGCCAATACCACTGGTAATCCCCAGCCGCAAACTCAGCGGAATATTTGCAATCATCCAGTAACGAACCCGAAAAATTGTCAATATTAGGAAACCAACCGATCCCCAGAAAATAGCCCCCATAGCAACTTGCCATGAGATGCCCATTGCGCCAACAACGACGAAAGCAAAGAATGCATTTAGCCCCATTGCAGGCGCGGCTGCAACCGGTAGGTTTGCCAACAGCCCCATCATAATACTGCCTAACGCCGCAATCAGGCAAGTGGTCACAAACACCGCTTTGATATCCATACCCGCAACCGACAAAATTTGCGGGTTAACAAAGACAATGTAAACCATCGTCAAAAAAGTGGTCAGCCCGGCAGTTATCTCCGTTCGAACCGTCGTCTGGTGTTCCTGTAATTTAAACACACGTTCAAGCAAACCCTGAGCATTTTCAGTGCCGGGAATCGATATATTCATGAGTTATTTGTTCCAAAAAAATTGCGAAATTTTCGACTTATCGTATAACAAACAGAATACAGAATACAGAATACAGAATACAGAGAATAGAAATATAGCAAGTAAGAATAAAGACCAGCATTATTGTAATATTTTACTTATTTTTCAGGCTAATTACTGCCATATTATCTAAAAAGATTATTTATTCTGTTATTTTAATATTCTGTCGTTATTCTTATAAAGTTGCTGATTTAAATTAATATTAATAATCTCCCTATTGTTAAAATAGAGAGATTATGCCTTAGATAATTAAGTAAAAAGAAAAACTAATATTGGGGCACCAACACTAATTTTTCTTTCCGCCAGAAACGGAAAAGCGATATTTTTCTACGTTGTAGAGCGAAGCGGCGAACAAGATAGTTTGCTGTCAATTCCAGTGCCAAACACATCACGAAATAAATTAACGCGACAAATAAAAAGACTTCTGTCGGGTAAACCATGCTGCGATTATTAACCTGAGTTGCCAGAAATGACAGTTCCGCCACGCCAACGATATAAGCCAGAGAGGTATCTTTTATCAGCGCAATCCACTGATTAATAAAGGAAGGTACCATCATACGCAACGCTTGCGGCAAAACAATGTACCAAAGTACCTGCCAACGGTTAAAACCTAACGATAATCCTGCTTGCCACTGACCGGCGCCAATCGCAATAATCCCCGCTTTCACTCCATGAGCCAAGTAAGCCGATGTGATCAACGCCAGAGCGCAAACCACCGTAGTAATTTCTGGAATTTCCATACCAAGCATTACTGGCAATAGGAAGTAAGTCCAGAAAATCAGCATGATGACGGGAATTGCCCGGAAAAAGCCCAATACTGCGGCTAACAGGTTAACCCAGAAGCCTTTCAGCATTGCCAAAGCAATACCTGCGACCGTACCTAATACAATAGAAATCGCCCCGGCTATCAGGCTAATCATCAACGTCAACGCCGCCCCTTCAAGAGGACCATCAGGAAATGTACCTAACAGTAGATAGCGCCAGTTTTCTGCAATGACTGAAAAATCCATTTTAATGTCCTCTCGTTATAGCTTGTTGTTGACGCCATTGCCCCCAACCTTCCATGACGGCAATGGTGGCGATATACAGCACCGTTGCAACACCGAATGCTTCAAACGTTTTCAATGTTTCGGTTTCTACTTGACGGGAAGCATATGACAACTCAGCCACGCCAATTGCCATTGTCAGTGACGAGTTTTTCACAATATTCATATATTGTCCTAGCAATGGCGGCGTTGCGATTTTCAACGCTTGTGGCAATACCACATAACGCATTGCCTGCCAGCCAGTGAGTCCCAGTGCATGAGCGGCGTATTTTTGCCCGCGCCCTACACCCTGAATACCAGCGCGTAGCTCTTCCGCCACAAATGGTGCTGAATAGAGGGTTAAACCAATAAATCCAGCCAGGAATTCGAATGAAGGCCAAGCCAACGGTAGACCTAACAGATCGATTTCATGGGGCGTGTTCAGCCAAAGCATCACTTCTTGCGGCAGTATTTGCCCTGAGGCGAAATACCAGAAAAACAGTTGCACCAGCAAAGGCGTATTGCGAAATAGCGTGGTGTAAGCGGTTACCGTCCAACGGAGAATTTTCAATTGGCTGTCACGGGCAGCCGCCAGTACAAACCCTAATAAGGTGGAAGCTACAACGGTACAAGCGGATATCCACAACGTAATCAGGAAACCTTGCCAAAGCCACCCCAAATATTGGGGAGCAAGCAACTGTTCTGTAACAAATAACTCAAACATATCTTACGATTACCAGGTATTACCAATGACAAAGCCCCGCAACAACAGGCGAGGCTAATTACCAAGGATTTATCACTTATTAGGACTCTGTTTGCTGCTCCAAAGGCGCAAATTTAAAGTCACCTCGCGGTTGGGCGGACTTGGTTTCCGGGCCAAACCAACGGTTATAAATTTCCGCTGCTTCACCCTCTTTTTCCAGTTTCAGCAAAGTTTGGTTTACCGCCTCAACCAAGCGCTCTTGTCCTTTCGCCGCAGCCACTGCCTGATATTCACGGGTGATGCTAAAAGGAGAGATCTCAAACTCAGCTTTTTGGGCTTCCGGTACATTCGCCAACAGACCGACTAACTTGGCATCATCCTGCGTGATGGCTTGCACATTACCGTTACGTAGCGCAGCAAAAGCCAGAGGTGTGTCGTCATAAGAGATCACTTTGGCTGTCGGATAATGCTCACGTAGTGTAATTTCCTGTACGGTGCCTTTATCAGCACCAATACGTAAGTTTTTAATATCTTCGGGCGATTTTAAAACACCTTTGCGGGCAATAAATTTTTGCCCAGTGGCAAAGTAAGGGATTGAAAAATGAACCTGTTTAGCGCGCTCATTAGTGACGGTAAAGTTGGCGGCAATCAAGTCAACTTTCTTTGATGCCAACAGAGGTAAACGGTTCGCCGGGTTAGTCGGACGCAGTTCCAATTTAACACCCAAGTCATTTGCAATCGCATTTGCGATATCTACATCATAACCCGCCAGTTTTTTAGTTTGCGGGTCAATAAAACCAAACGGTGGATTACTGTCGAAAACGGCAATCCGCACTGCGCCGGCTTTTTTAATATCATCCAGTTTATCCGCCTTTGCAGCACCCGTAACCAGTGTTAACCCGGCTAATAAAGCCGTAATAAGAACGCGAGATTTCATTAAACTCTCCTGACAATAATTAATTCTTTATTAATCACAAGCTATCAATTTCACTATAGTGCATGAAATAATATAAATAACTATATTTATAACTATCGGCAATTATACCCGTTATCTTTCAAGTTGCCTCTTTGTTGGCTACGCTCACTCACCCCAGTCACATAGTTCGCTATGCTCCCGGGGATTCGTTCCCTTGCCGTCGCGATGCATCTTGAAATCCATAGGTATATAAGGCAAAAAAAATGCCGGTAAAAATACCAGCATTCAGATTATTGACCAAATGGTCAGTGAACTATTCGTTATCTTTCGTCAACAATTTTTCTAATTCATCACCACCTACATGCCGGAAATCCTGCCCTTTAACATAGTAAAAAATGAATTCACAGATGTTTTGACAACGATCGCCAATGCGTTCAATAGAACGGGCGCAAAGCAGGACGGTCAGGACACTTGGGATGGTTCGAGGATCTTCCATCATATAAGTCATTAACTGGCGGACAATGCCTTCATACTCTTTATCCACCTTTTTATCTTCATGATAGATACGAATCGCTTCTTCCAGATCCATGCGGGCAAAAGCATCTAAAACATCATGCAGCATCTGGATGGTATGACGGCCAAGGGATTCCAAACTAACCAACAGGGGTTGATGCTGATGTGAGAATTTCTCAAGTGCCGTCTGGCAAATTTTATTTGCCACATCACCAATTCTTTCCAGTTCAGCAATGGTTTTTGAAATCGACATAATCAGCCGCAGATCACTGGCCGTTGGCTGGCGCTTAGCAATAATGCGAACACACGCTTCATCAATAGCCACTTCCATCATATTGACCTTATGGTCATCCTCAATCACTTCACGCGCCAATGCGGCATCCTGATTATGCATTGCGGTAATCGCTTTGGTGAGTTGCTCCTCCACCAGCCCACCCATCGCCATCAGTTCAGTCCGGATATAGGCCAGTTCAGAGTTAAACTGACCAGAAATATGTTTATTGAGATTCAGATTGTCCATGTTACGCCCCGTAATCAACCATAACGACCAGTAATATAGTCTTCCGTTTGTTTCATTTTTGGTGTGGTAAACAATGTGTCTGTATCACTGAATTCAATCAATTCACCAAGGTACATAAACGCAGTGTGGTCTGAACAACGCGCGGCCTGTTGCATATTATGAGTCACAATTACCACGGTATATTCCGATTTCAATTCGCTGATCAACTCTTCAATACGACCGGTAGAAATCGGGTCAAGAGCTGAGCAAGGTTCATCCAACAGTAAAACTTCTGGGCGGATCGCAATGCCACGGGCAATGCACAAACGTTGCTGTTGCCCGCCAGACAGGCTGTATCCGCTCTGATGCAGTTTATCCCGGGTTTCAGTCCACAATGCCGCTTTCGTCAAAGCCCACTGAACACGTTCATCCATCTCCGCTCTGGAGAGTTTTTCAAACAGACGGACACCAAACGCGATATTGTCGTAAATAGACATCGGAAATGGCGTTGGTTTCTGGAATACCATGCCCACTTTGGCCCGCAATAGCGCCACATCTTGTTTATCCATCAGGATATTATTGCCATCCAGCAAAATTTCGCCTTCTGCCCGCTGTTCGCCATACAGTTCATACATTTTGTTGAAAGTTCGTAACAACGTAGACTTACCGCAACCCGACGGACCGATGAAAGCGGTGACTTTATTCTTTGCAATATTCAACGTTATGTTTTTCAGCGCGTGAAATTTGCCATAGTAAAAGTTCAGATTGTGGACCTGAATTTTGCTGCTAGCGATATCATTAACTCTGCTCATTTACTTCTCTCTGTTGAAAATATCAGTCAGTGCTTTTTCTTGGCAAACAGCACACGCGCCACAATGTTAATCAGCAATACACATAGGGTTATCAATAATACGCCTGCCCACGCCAGTTGCTGCCATTCAGAGAATGGACTCATGGCAAATTTAAAGATGGTGACCGGTAAGTTAGCAATTGGCTGACTCAAATCGGTACTCCAGAACTGATTGGAAAGCGAGGTGAACAGCAACGGCGCCGTCTCTCCGGCAATGCGGGCAATGGCCAGCAGTACACCGGTGATAATGCCGGATACCGATGCTTTCAGCGTAATGGCTGAAATCATCTTCCATTTCGGTGTGCCTAAAGCATAAGCGGCTTCGCGCAGGCTATCAGGAACCAGTTTCAACATGTTTTCCGTGGTTCTGATCACAATCGGCACTTGTAACAATGCCAAAGCAATCACCCCCGCCCAACCGGAAAAGTGCTGCATTTTCGTTACAACGACAGTGTAAACAAACAAGCCGACAACAATAGAAGGGGCTGACAGCAAGATGTCGTTTATAAAGCGGATTGCCTCCGCCAGCCATGAACGGCGGCCATACTCTGCCAAATAGATACCCGCCATGATCCCCAGCGGCGTACCGATAACCGTCGCCCACAAGATCAGTAATCCACTGCCCACAATGGCATTTGCCAAACCGCCACCTTCCGTATTCGGCGGCGGCGTCATTTCGGTGAACAGCGCCAATGACATGCCGTCAAAACCTTTGGTGACGGTGGAAAACAGAATCCACACCAGCCAGAACAAACCAAATAGCATGGTTGTCATTGATAACAGCAGGGCGAAACGATTTTTTTGACGGCGCCATGCCTGTTTACGGCTACGTGCATCGGCATCAATAGGCTTTTGTCTGTCTATGGTTGACATATCAGCGCCCCTCATTCTTCGCCAGACGCATAATCATCAATTTTGATAGCGCCAGCACAATGAAGGTGATCACAAATAGAATCAGGCCAAGCTCCATCAATGATGCGGTATGCAAGCCAGATTCTGCTTCCGCGAACTCGTTCGCCAGCGCAGAAGTGATACTGTTGCCAGGCATAAACAGTGAAAAGCTGTCGATCTGGTAGGTGTTGCCGATGATAAAAGTCACCGCCATCGTTTCCCCCAACGCACGACCAAGGCCCAACATGACACCGCCAATCACCCCATTTCGGGTGTAAGGCAACACGATGTGCCAGATAACTTCCCAGGTAGTACAGCCGATACCATAAGCGGATTCTTTCATCATCACCGGCGTTTGTTCGAAGACGTCACGCATAACCGAGGCGATGTAAGGAATAATCATGATAGCGAGAATGACACCCGCTGCCAGAATACCGATACCAAAGGCAGGGCCGGAGAACAATTCGCCCACAATCGGCATACTGGCGAGGAGATTGCCGACAGGCTGCTGGAAATAGGCGGCAAATAACGGCGCAAAAACAAACAACCCCCACATGCCATACACAATACTTGGGATGGCAGCCAATAATTCAATGGCGATACCAAGCGGACGTTTCAGCCAGTTAGGCGCGAGTTCCGTTAGGAACAGGGCAATCCCAAAACTGACAGGCACTGCGATAATCAACGCAATCAGCGAAGTCACCAACGTACCGTAAATCGGTATCAAGGCGCCAAATTGCTCTGCCGGAGCATCCCACTCTTTCTGCCAAAGAAAAGAGACGCCGAACTGCTGAATACTCGGCCAGGAGGCAATAATCAGCGAGATAATGATGCCTCCTAACAAAAATAAAGTTATCAGCGCAGCTAGTCTAACCAGTGCGCCGAAAATAATATCGCCATTTTTACTGGGTGCTTTCATTGCCGTTTTCTGTTCGGCCATAGAGCTTATTCTCATTCGGGGTTAACTCCCCCCTTAAATGGAGGGAGAAATTAAAACGACAAATTTTATCGATATTTAAAACAATTGATATTTAAAACAACCGATATTCAAAACAGTCGATATTCAAAACAATCACTATCAACACGACTTAATACAGGGCCTTACCATTGCTATCTTTCACATGGGTTTTCCAGGCTGCACGAACTTGCTCAATCACCTCTTTGGGCAAAGTTGCATAATCCAGATCGTTTGCCTGTTTACTCCCTTTCTCATAAGCCCAGTCAAAGAATTTCAATACTTCTGCCCCTTTCACGGCATCTTTTTGCTGTTTATGAACCAGAACAAATGTGGTGGAGGTCATCGGCCACGCATTTTCACCTTGTTGGTTCGTCAAATCCTGAGCAAATGTTTTATGCCATTCCGCTCTCTTCGCTGCGGCGCTGAAACTCTCTCCTGTCGGGCTAACCACATTGCCGTTAGCAGATACCAGTTTGGTATAAGCCAGATGATTCTGTTTCGCGTAAGCATATTCAACATAACCAATGGAACCCGTCAGACGCTGAACAAATGCGGCAACCCCATCATTACCTTTACCGCCTAAACCAATAGGCCAGTTTACAGTGGAACTTGCGCCAACTTTTTCTTGCCACTCTTTACTCACTTTAGAGAGGTAGCTAGTAAACACAAAGGAGGTACCGGAACCGTCAGCACGACGTATCACAGCAATATCTTGGTCCGGTAGTTTGACTCCTGGATTCAATTGAGTAATCGCTGGATCATTCCACTTTTTCACTTTACCTAAATAAATATCGCCTAAAGTTTTACCATCCAGAGTCAATTCACCGGCTTTAACCCCCGGGATATTAACCGCCAGAACCACCCCACCGATGACTGTCGGAAATTGAAACAAACCATCAGCAGTTAACTTTTCATCGGATAAAGGAGCATCGGAAGCACCAAAATCAACGGTATTCGCCAGAATTTGTTTTACGCCGCCGGAAGAACCGATGCCTTGATAATTGACTTTATTACCTGTCTCTTTTTGATAAGAATCCGCCCACTTGGCATACACCGGTGCGGGAAATGTCGCACCTGCCCCGGTTAAGCTAGTGGCAGCAAATACAGACAAGGTTGTCAAAGAAAACGTCGCTGCCATTATGCCGGCTACGGTGGTACGCATCAGTTTCATAATCCCTCCTAATGGGATATTGAGAATCAATAAAGAAATGTATTCGTCAAATTCAAAAAAGGTGCAGGAGGGAAAATAGGTTAATTTAATTACAGCAAAATGTCTTAATTATGACATTTTTATGACAGCACAATGGGCGCTTAACCTGAGACTGACATAAAACTGTCATCTCCATACACCATAAAAATCAAATATAGGAGATGATTATCAAGCCGTTAAAAATTATCTTCCACCACAGGAATACAGACACGGATAGATAATCCCCCTCTGGGACTGGTACCCATTTCAATTTTCCCATCATGAGCATCAATAATTCGCTGAACAATCGCCAGACCTAACCCTGTTCCACTGCTGCTACGCGCTCTTTCTCCACGAACGAATGGCTGAAATAACCGCGGCAAATCTTCCTGCTTAATGCCTGCTCCATTATCTTCTACCTGAAACCAGGCAAATTTATTTGTCTGACCACTACTCACTTTAATCCAGCCGTTACCATAACGATTGGCATTAACCAACATATTAGCCAATGCCCGTTTAATCGAAATCGGATTGGCGTTAACGGTTATTGGGTTAAGAGACAGATGGTTTTCAATATCCTGCTCATAGCCATTTTCGGCGGAAATAACCTCTTTGAGAATAGCGTTCAGTTCACAGAATTCCATTGGCATCTCTTGACCGGTACGGAGATAGTCAATGAATTGCTCAATAATCGCGTTACACTCTTCAATATCTTTATTGATAGATTCAGACAGATAAGCATCTTCCTTGCTCATCATTTCTGTTGCTAATCGGATACGTGTCAGCGGAGTACGCAAATCATGGCTTACGCCAGCAATTAATATCGTGCGGTCACTTTCCAATAACTTTATCCCGGCGGACATTTGGTTAAATGCGCGAATGGCTACACGAACTTCCAGAGAACCCGCTTCCCGCACCGCCGGCATCATAATACCTTTACCTGTTTGCCTGGCTGCATACTCCATTTCCAGTAAAGGCCGGTTCTGAAAACGGATATAAAGCCAGATACAACCGAATACCAGTAATAGAATTGCCAGTGTATAGCGGAAAATAGGAGAAAATTGATTTTGTTCGATCTCAGTCAGAGGAACCCTGACCCAAATATCGGGAGAAAGGTAAGAATTAAGCCAAAGTATAGGGTTATCTGTGTTTATCTCCAGACGAAGATCAGCCTTGCCGCCGAGGTATTCGCTCATCTTCTCACTCAAGAAATCATAATGTCTGGCCCAACGTAAACCTTGTATCTCCGCGTCAGATTCAGAATAGAGCGTAATACCCAACTCTTGGTAAATCTCCCGGCGAACTACCGGCGATATCACCAGAAAAGAGCCATCCTCTAGCTTTAACTTTTCAGCCATTAGGGTACGAACTTCATACGCTAATACCTTATTGAACTGCTGCAAGCTTGGCATGATAACGAAATTCACAACAACCAAGTAGCTGGTTACCAGACTGATAAACAGCATAGCCATAATCAGGAATAAAGTATGGGTAAATGTGCTGCGAGGGGAGAATCGCAATAATTTCATACACGAATTCCGTCAGGCACAAAGACATAACCCAGACCCCAGATAGTCTGGATATAGCGAGGATGGGTAGGATCTTCTTCAATTACACGGCGCAGACGCGAAACCAAGACATCAATAGATCGCTTCATCGTGCTATATTCCCGGCCACGCGCTAAATTCATCAGCTTATTACGAGACAGTGGCACGCCAGGATAAGAAACCAGTACTTTCAATACAGCAAATTCTCCACTGGTTAATTGAATATGTTCATCTCCGTGAAACATTTCCCGCGTACTCAAATTGAGGCTAAACTTACCAAAATTAATAATCGCATCATCCTCAGCCGGCAGGCCCAATAACTTATTCGCCTGACGACGTAATACCGCTCGGATACGCGCCAATAACTCACGAGGATTAAATGGCTTCGGAATATAATCATCAGCGCCAATTTCTAACCCAACAATACGATCGACCTCTTCTCCTCTCGCCGTCACCATAATAATCGGCACCGGATTACTTTGGTTTCTCAGCCTTTGGCAAACAGACAGCCCATCCTCTCCCGGTAACATTAAATCCAATACGATTAAGCTAACAGATTCCCGTGTCAGTAAACGGTCCATCTGCTCCGCATTAGCGGCACTACGTACCTGAAAACCTTGTTCTGTCAGATAACGCTCTAATAACGTTCGTAAACGCATGTCATCATCCACCACAAGGATCTTGTTATCTACTTGCATTATCAAACTCCAAAAAACACTACATGCTTTGATAAATTTATCATTTTGAAAGAGATTAACCCAAAGATAGAAACCAGATATCTGTATTTTGAGACTATTCCTAATAGGACTTATTTCCACTGTTATTAATTCGAATGATTAATTTAGTGGTTTATTACTGACAATGAGAACGCAGTAATTCACTGTCAACTATCGAATTTCTACCGCTATTTCGCCATCCGCCAACCTATCAATTAGCGCCCTGACTACCGGCAAATCGGTAGAAATCCATTTATTAGCTGGATTAAATTCATCAGGCAGACTAAACGAAAAATGCCTTTGGCTGCATATTATCTTCTGACCTACGCCACGGCTTTCGGTTTTTCCTGACTAACGAGGATCTGGATCGATAATGTTCAGCTCACCGACGTTTGGACAAGAAAATCACTCAACGATCGAGTTTTCGTCACCTTTCCTTACTATAGTAAACAATTTCGCTTGTTTTTTCTTCACTTAAACCTTAATGGCCTGTTTCATCACCAGTAAGATTCACAGCATACATACTATTCAGTACACAGAACCATAAATTATATGATGAACATTATAAATATTAGAGCCAAATATCATAATGAGCAGACAGGTAAAGCAATCTTGTTACCGATAATGCTAACTCGAAACCCTCTGTTAACCATATTATCTCTCGCTTTAACACCCGTGCTCACCGCAGTGGGAGCATATCGTATTCGCTTGCCACGCGGCGATTCAATCCATCAACAGTGATAAATTTACTCAACCAATGACGATCTGAATGTAATTAATACGCTAATCTTGCAAACCAGCCGGGATCTATCGATTAATGACTAAAAACCGAGTCTTAATTTGACATCTCCCAAAATGGACTGTTTTATATTTATGAGGTTAACTACAGTATCTACATTAAGCTAAAATGAAAACTAAACTGATAACCCGTGAAGGCTACAACAAATTAAAGGAAGAACTGGATTATCTCTGGCGTGAGGAGCGTCCAGAAGTGACTAAAAAAGTGACTTGGGCAGCAAGTCTCGGTGACCGAAGTGAAAACGCAGATTATCAATATAACAAGAAGAGGCTGCGGGAGATTGATCGGAGAGTTCGATATCTAACCAAGAGCTTAGAAGAATTGCGATGTGTTGATTATTCCCCCCAACAAGATGGGCGAGTATTCTTTGGGGCATGGGTAGAGATCGAAAATGATCAAGGTGAGATTAAACGCTTTCGTATTGTTGGATACGACGAAATTTTTGGTCGCAAAGATTACATATCAATCGACTCTCCAATGGCTCGGGCTTTATTGAAGAAAGAAGTTGGCGACAGTGCAATCGTTCATACACCAACAGGAAAAATGCTGTGGTACGTGAACGAGATCGAATATGTGGAATAGTTTGTATACTCTTTCGACAAATTAGCGATATATCGAAGAACAACAACCGAATGAATTAATAAGCATAACAAGCAGAAAAAACCGACATTCAGAACTATAATTCGTGTATATATACGTGTAGCATACACGTATACTCAATGCCGGAGATAAATCATGACAGCAAGACAACGCAACACACAGAGCGTCACAATGACTGTAGAACGAAGCTTACTGAGCCGGGCACGTGAAGCAGGTATTAACTTTAGCGCCACACTGACCGCCGCCTTGGATGCCGAATTACGCAATTACGAAGCACTGAAATGGCGGGAAGATAATAGGGAAGCTTTGGAGGCGTTAAACCGTTTCCATGATGAACATGGTTGTTTTAGTGATGAACACAGGACATTTTAACAATGCAATTCACCGTTTACCGTAATACTGGGAAAAACGTTGTTTATCCCCTATTGCTGGACGTCACGAGTGACATTATCAGGCAGTTAAACCGCAGAATTGTGATCCCACTGTTGCCAGTTGAAAAATATCCTGACAGCAGTCGCCCTGTTCGAATGATCCCCGTTATCAGACTGATAGACGACAAAGAATATGCGGTCATGACTCACGAATTGGCCAGTATATCTGTTTATGCTTTGGGTGCTGAATTTTGCGATGCATCGCAATACCGTAATCAAGTAAAGGCGGCACTCGATTTCCTCTTTGACGGTATTTAAGTCAGATAAGTGCAGACTGTTGCCAGACTGCACTTATCAACGGCAGAGATCCAATTAGCATTGAAGAGACCAGAGGAATTAGACAGAATGAATAATCAGAATCTCCACTATTTCAGAGCACTTAGTTTAATTCATGACGCAATCAAAAACGCGAGAGCAAATGATTCAACTCACATGCCATGCCGCAATGGGTAAAATCGATTATGTCAGCTGAACAGGTAAGAACTCGAATTTATTCATTAGCCCATTAAAAAATTTAAAATGGGTAGATTCACATAATTAAGTGCAACATTGTTAATCTGGAAGTAAACATGTTCGTATTCCATTAAATAAATTCTTTAGGTAATCCCTCCATTTTTAACGAAAATCAAAAGTAGATTTGTAATTAATTAGTTAGTTACCTGCTTCTGGAATAATGCGATGAAACTCAAATTTTTCCTATTCTAACTGCTCTTTTAGTTTAATTCGTATATTTAGAAACAGCTCATAGCAAGTCCGGCAACCTACTTATGGTTCCAGCGAAACTTTTCACATTTGGGGTTGATCGCAGTTGCTATAGCGTAATCGGCAACAAATTCGTTGAATGGTATCGTAACTCGTCAGAATAAGATTGGAAATTGTTTCTCGCAGAACGTATAAAGGGGGTTTTGTGAATATTTGAAGCCTATCCACCAGAAGAAAACGCAACATGAATGAATCTCTGAGCCAAATTATTGCAAGTGAGCTACAGGCACAGCCACAACAAGTACTTTCAGCGATTAGCCTGCTTGATGAAGGGAATACTGTCCCTTTTATTGCACGATATCGTAAAGAGGCTACCGGCGGTCTGGATGATACCCAACTTCGCCAACTTGAGACCCGCCTTAGTTATCTGCGCGAATTGTCGGACCGCCGCCAAACCATTCTTAAGTCCATTGACGAGCAAGGCAAGCTGACACCAGAACTGGCGGAAGCCATTAATGGCACTCTCAGCAAAACAGAGCTGGAAGATCTTTATCTGCCATATAAACCGAAACGCCGTACCCGTGGACAAATCGCTATTGAAGCAGGTCTTGAACCGCTAGCGGACACCTTGTGGCAAGATCCACAACAAGAACTGGAGCAGACTGCCGCTACCTTTGTTGATCCTGATAAAGGTGTCGCTGATACCAAAGCGGCGCTGGATGGCGCACGTTATATCCTGATGGAACGTTTTGCCGAAGATGCCGCATTATTGGCGAAAGTACGCGACTATTTATGGAAAAATGCCCATCTGGTCGCTAAAGTCGTTGCCGGAAAAGAGGAAGAAGGCGCTAAATTCCGCGACTATTTTGATCACCATGAACCTATCGCACAAGTCCCTTCTCACCGCGCATTGGCTATGTTCCGCGGCCGTAATGAAGGCGTACTGCAACTTTCCCTAAATGCTGATCCTCAGTTTGATGAACCACCGAAAGAGAGTTATGGCGAACAGATTATTACTCAGCATCTTAATCTGCGCTTGAACAATGCACCGGCAGATAGCTGGCGCAAAGCTGTGGTGAATTGGACCTGGCGCGTCAAGGTATTGTTACATCTTGAAACTGAATTGATGAGTACCTTGCGTGAGAAAGCGGAAGATGAAGCCATCAAAGTATTCGCTCGCAACCTACAAGACCTATTGATGGCCGCACCTGCGGGTATGCGCGCAACAATGGGGCTTGATCCCGGTCTGCGTACCGGCGTCAAAGTGGCCGTTATTGATGCAACCGGCAAACTGATTGCCACAGACACAATTTATCCACACACTGGTCAAGCGGCTAAAGCTGCTGCGAGTGTCGCGGCGTTGTGTATCAAGCATCAGGTAGAACTGGCGGCCATCGGTAATGGAACCGCTTCCCGCGAAACAGAACGTTTCTTTGCAGATGTGCAAAAACAATTTCCAGAGATAAAAGCCCAAAAAGTGATTGTCAGTGAAGCAGGAGCATCGGTTTATTCTGCTTCTGAGCTGGCAGCACAGGAATTTCCTGATCTGGACGTTTCACTACGCGGTGCCGTCTCTATCGCCCGCCGCTTGCAAGATCCACTGGCTGAATTGGTGAAAATCGATCCAAAATCTATCGGCGTGGGTCAGTACCAACATGATGTCGGTCAGAGTCAGCTTGCCAAAAAATTGGATGCCGTCGTTGAGGATTGTGTAAACGCCGTCGGCGTGGATCTCAATACCGCTTCTGTTCCACTGCTAACCAGAGTTGCCGGGTTAACCCGTATGATTGCCCAGAATATCATCAACTGGCGTGACGAGAATGGCCGCTTCAATAACCGTACACAATTACTGAAAGTCAATCGTCTTGGGCCAAAGGCTTTTGAGCAATGTGCTGGATTCTTGCGGATTAATCACGGTGATAACCCGCTGGATGCATCGACCGTTCACCCGGAAGCTTATCCGGTAGTGGAAAAAATTTTGGCGGCCACTGAGCAAAAACTCCAGGAATTGATGGGTAACCCTACTTCATTGCGTGGATTGCAACCTCAGGATTTCACCACCGAGCAATTTGGTGTTCCAACCGTTACCGATATTTTGAAAGAGCTGGAAAAGCCTGGCCGCGATCCACGTCCAGAGTTTAAAACTGCAACTTTCGCAGAAGGGGTGGAAACCATGAATGATCTGCGTCCGGGAATGGTGCTGGAAGGTGCCGTCACTAACGTGACTAATTTTGGCGCATTTGTCGATATCGGCGTTCATCAAGATGGCTTAGTGCATATCTCTTCGCTGTCCGATCGCTTTGTAGAAGATCCTCACACCGTGGTAAAAGCGGGTGATATCGTTAAAGTAAAAGTGCTGGAAGTTGATCTGAACCGTAAGCGTATCGCTCTGACTATGCGCCTTGATGAGCAACCGGGAGAAACCCACTCACGCCGCAATAACAATACGCAAACTGACCGCCGTCCTGAACGCAATGATCGGAACCGTAATACTTCCCGTTCTTCTACCTCAGCCGGAAACAGTGCTATGAGTGATGCGCTAGCCGCGGCATTCGGAAAAAAACGTTAACATTCCCATCGCTATAAACAGATGCACTGCTTCGGCAGTGCACGTTTCACCATTTTTATCAGAAAAAATCCAAACTCACTGATTTATGCCAACCTGAGTGGCTAAATTAACACCAATAATGAAAATAGAATTAACATTGAAATTAATGTTGGTTATTATTCTTATTTGCAATTATTATGAATTGGGTTAAAAATCGCACTTCATAATGAATGAGTACGACTCATTCTCGGTATTATTTTACTTATCACACATTCCGGAAGGTTATATGCAACTTCTTCCAGACCATAGTTACAAGATCATAGGCTTTTCTCCGAAGATCAGCCCAGCTTATCGGCAGAAATTACTGTCATTAGGTATGTTGCCCGGTTCTTCTTTTCATGTTGTCCGCTTAGCGCCTTTAGGTGATCCGATACAAATTGAGACTCGCAGAGTCAGCCTGATTCTGAGAAAAAAAGACTTGGAATTTCTCACATTAGACAACGCTCAGTGCAACGCATAATCCGTTGCAAGCAACGAAACAGTTACTCTTAATTTAATCTGGCACCAAAAACATGAAAGCACTGACCATTGGCTTAATTGGCAACCCCAATGCCGGCAAAACGACATTATTTAACCAACTTACTGGTGCCCGACAACGTGTAGGCAACTGGGCTGGCGTTACGGTAGAACGAAAAGTTGGCCGTTTTACCACCGCGGAACACAAAATTGAGTTAGTTGACCTACCGGGAACCTACTCTCTAACCACGATTTCTGAACAAACATCACTGGATGAGCAGATAGCCTGCCACTATATCCTAAGTGGCGATGCTGACATGCTGATTAACGTCGTAGATGCATCTAATCTTGAGCGAAATCTCTATCTGACGTTACAACTGTTGGAATTAGGCATTCCATGCATCGTCGCACTCAACATGTTGGATATCGCTGACAGTCAGCATATCCAAATTGATATCGCCGAACTGGAGCGACGCCTTGGCTGTCCAGTCATTCCAATGGTTTCGACTCGTGCAACTGGACTGAATGAACTGAAACAGGCAATTGACCGCCATAAGCAGAATGCCGGGCAATCATTGATTCACTACCCCGACTGCTTGTTGCAAGAAGTTGAGACGTTATCTGGTGCAATTTCAGAAAAATTTCATGCTCAACAACGCCGTTGGTTAGCGCTTCAAATGCTTGAAGGGGATATTTATAGTCTGGAACGTTCCGGCTTTGCCGCCTCGATACTGGCTGAATCTAAAAAACGCCTGCAACAACAGCAATATGAAGAGCCTGAACTGATGATTGCCGATGCGCGTTATCAAAGCATCAATACATTGTGCATGGCCGTAATCGATACCCAAAAAGCCATGCCAAACAAACTTACCCAGGCAATCGATAAAATTATCCTCAACCGCTGGCTGGGCGTACCTATTTTTCTGGCGGTTATGTATCTAATGTTCGTGCTGGCAATTAATATTGGTGGTGCGCTGCAACCTATCTTTGACAGTGGTTCTGTCGCTGTTTTCATTCATGGAGTTCAATGGCTTGGGTATACCTTAAGTTTTCCTGAATGGCTGACAGTGTTCCTCGCACAAGGTATCGGCGGCGGTATCAACACAGTTTTGCCACTGGTCCCCCAAATCGGCATGATGTATTTATTCCTCTCTTTCCTTGAGGACTCTGGTTATATGGCGCGGGCGGCGTTTGTCATGGACCGTCTGATGCAAGTTCTAGGCCTACCGGGCAAATCTTTCGTTCCGCTGATCGTTGGCTTCGGTTGCAACGTCCCATCCATTATGGGAGCGAGAACGCTAGATGCTCCGCGTGAACGCTTGATCACGATTATGATGGCGCCCTTTATGTCTTGCGGCGCAAGATTAGCCATCTTTGCCGTATTTGCCGCCGCATTCTTTGGCAAAAATGGGGCAACTTTTGTTTTTTCCCTTTATATATTGGGTATTGTAGTCGCTATCCTAACTGGCCTGATGTTGAAATACACCATTATGCGCGGCGAAGCTTCGCCATTCATTATGGAGCTCCCGGTTTACCATATTCCACATCTAAAAACTCTGTTTCTGCAAACCTGGCAACGCCTGAAAGGTTTTGTTATCCGTGCCGGTAAAGTGATTGTTATCGCCAGTATGTTCATCGGCGCTCTTAACAGTTTCTCATTCTCTGGTAAGGCGGTGGATAGCATCAACCAATCCGCTCTCGCTTCGGTCAGCAAGGTTATTACGCCCATATTACAGCCCATTGGCGTTCACTCAGATAACTGGCAGGCAACCGTAGGTCTGATAACTGGCGCAATGGCAAAAGAAGTCGTTGTTGGAACACTTAATACCCTGTATACCGCAGAAAGTATTAATAATGAGTCGTTTAATGCAGATGAGTTCAATCTACTTGATGAGCTGAAAGATGCAGTTGGTGAAACCTGGAATAGTTTGAAAGATACCTTCACTCTGAGCGTGCTTGCCAACCCAATCGAAGCTAATAAAGGCGACGGTGAGATGGATAGCGGTTCTATGGGAACCATGAGCGCCAAATTTGGCTCCGCTATTTCAGCTTACAGTTACCTGATCTTTGTTCTGTTATATGTACCTTGTGTTTCGGTGATGGGCGCTATCGCTCGTGAAACCAGCCGGGGTTGGATGACATTCTCCATCCTGTGGGGACTGAACGTAGCTTATTCAATTTCAGCCCTGTTCTACCAGATGGTGACTTTCTCACAGCATTCGCAAAGCAGCCTGATCATTATTCTGACCGTCGTTCTATTTAACGCACTGGTGTTCTACTTCCTGCGTCGGGCCCGCAGCCGTGTGACGATGAAGTTAATCAGCAACCCAGGAAATAGCTGCCACTGCTCCAGTGGAAACTGTCACTAGGAGTTAAAAATGATTAGCCTGTTACAAGTAAGGGATGCCGTCGCTCTGAATGGACGGGCAGATGCCAAATTGTTAAGCCACCAGCTTTGTGCGTCAGTACAGATGATTGCCGCTATGCTTGAACAACTTACAGTGATGGGCAAATTGGAAAAAATTGATGCAACTGCCTGTCTAAGCGGCGGTTGCAAACAATGCCCTGAAACACAGAAATGTGATACGGCGGTTTATCGGATCGCTGGGGGGTGTTGAACCATATTACAGAATGGCTAATCATATATCGTTAGTCTGAGACAACCCCATTTTTTAAAGTGGGGTGTATCAACAACCAGTTAGTTCAAAGGGTCATAAGCCATAACCAAACACATACAGTCTATTGATTTACAGGCATTTGGAAAACAAATTCTCCCCCAAGCGCGGCAGCATAGCGGCTTAAAGTATCCAGATTTGGCACACCCTTGCCATTTTCCATACGACCAATGTTTTGCTTCTGAGCGCCAATCTTCTGAGCAACATCTTGCTGAGTAAGATGTAACGTTTTACGTGCATCTTTAAGTTGTTTCATCAATTTTTTGCGGATCTGGATATCGTTATATGCAGCCAGAGTCGCAGCGTCTTCTAAGAGAAGCGTTTTAGCTTCAGAAAACGGGATAATATCATTATCAGGCATTTTTAAGACTCCATTTAATTTCTTTCATTCGTTTTAACAAATTCCGTTAATTATAGGATACACAATGGATAGCAGTATATTCGCCTCTCTAACGCACTTGACAAAAGTGTGTATTTACAGGAACTGCTACCGGAGACTTACAATCATTTTCTTCAATCGTTTTACAATTCGTTTAAAAGGCGTTACATACATGTTTTTCACACCAGAATAATCATCGTATTTTTCGCCAGTTGCACCAAAAGTCAACACTTCATCTGCCTGAGGCATAATTTGTGTTTTAAATAAACGGTCCCAAAATGAAAAAATAAAACCAAAATTTTTATCATGGTGTTTAACAGAGCTACTATGATGTAATTGGTGATATGCAGGGCTAACAAGAATATCTCTAATAAAAGGAGGATATCTTAAGTAAACCATAGAATGTTGTAAATTCAAACCAAACATAAGAAGTAAAAACATAAATACATTTTGCCCAGCAAAAATAACATACTCACTCTGAGCATTGAAAAAATAAGACACTCCTCCTGCATATATACCTGTAAACAAGCTTGCTATCAGAATAAAAAATCCTTGATTTACCGGGTGAGACCTATAGGCAGTTAAAGGTGTAAGATTTTCAGCAATGTGATGAATTTTATGAAATTCCCATAACACCCTAATTTTATGAGATATAAAATGTTCGAAAAAAACTGAAAAGTCAAAAACAATAATTGCTCCTAGAGTCAAAACTAAGTTGAGAGCTATGCCAGGAATAACATGAAAGTGAGGAATGCCAATAAATGACAGGAGATTTATAGTTCCTTCTTTAAAGAATAAAGCTGACGATAAAATAAGGGCATATGTAAATCCAAATACTATCTTGTCGACAAAATAAAAAATGAAATCATCCTTTGATGATTTAGATGTTAATTTATGCGCTTTAACTACCATTTTGCTCGATTTTAATGGGTTGACCGTTTTATTTTTATAGGCATAAAACAAAACGGCAATCAAAAAAGCCATAAACAAATAGCCAATGAACAACCCATGACTTGGTGCAAAAAACACAGTTAATCTTTTAAAAAAAGGAATAGCAATATCCTGATATATAAAATCAAAATAACTACTGAGATTCTCCATATTTTTTCCATTTGTTTTAGTTTAAATTTGCAGAGAACCTGATTGACATTGGATGGCTTCAATCAGTCTTATAGTATCTAAAGATTTTTTCTGAAGTTCATCAAGTATATATTTGTCTTTATTTCCTTTGATGAAATCAATAAAATTATATACCATTCTGTGATGTTGTAGATCTTTAAGGAATATTTTTTTATATTCCTTATCAACCAATGGCTTTAGTCCCGATGTCACTTTTACTCTCAAAAATGGCAGCATCTTACCATAGACAAAGGAGCCGCAATATGGCATTACAAAATCTTGAATGCTAATCTCGCCCTTTTCACCAGATATTGTTACTTCCTGCCTAGTTGTAGAACCTCGATAGGATGAAGCCATACTGAAAGTTATATTAGAGCTTGTTAAACCTATAGCATTAAATTCGACAATAGCTCCTGTCTCTTTCTTCAAAACAAATGAGTCTAATTTAGATATCTCTTTTCTTTCAATAAGCGATAAAATCATACGAATAGGGTACCAACCAAGATCGCCAAGGGCACCTTTATCCTCAAGATAAAGGTTAAATTTTATATGTGAATAATCGGTACTCGGCCAAAAAAAATTTGAGTCGATTCTGACAATTTTGCCCACATGTCTATCTATTAGTTTCGGTAACGAATTATATAACTCATTATGCACAAAGTGCGTTGCATCCATCCAAATAATATTTCTCTCTTTTGAGAGTTCAAGAAATTCCGAGAGAAACACAGATGAAGGCAAAGGCTTTTCAACTAAAATATGCTTTTTATACTCGAGACATAATCTCATATAAAACTCTTTTGTTGAACTGGGAGTTGCAATATAAACTGCATCCAGTCCCGGATCTTCGAAAAAAGCTTTAGGTACAGTGTAGCCTTTTCCTTTTCTGCTACAGAATTCGCTACAAAATGATTCTGCGTTATTTTTACTCCTTGATAATACAGAATAAACTTTAACACCAATATTAGCACAACTCTTAGCTATGACTTTTGCCATTAATCCTGTGCCAATAATTCCTAAATTAATCATAAAAGCACCTATAATCTAAATGTTCTGTTACTTCGACTTCAAAGGTTAAATTTTTAGGAACAATAATTTCATCACCAGATCGTACTAATATCCTCTTTTCCTCAATGTTAAAATAGGCTTCTCCACTATAAATCCTAAAATGCTCAGTAGTTTCCGCAAGCCAGCTATATTTACCTTTTGCCATAAAACCAAAGGTAACCAGATTATTATATTCATCTTGAAAATTTCGGAGAACAGATCTCCCGTCAAAAAAAATATATGTCTCTACAAATTTATATCGGCCATTACACATAGTAAGTACTTAGCTCCTTTATATAATCATCGTCGATACTTAGTTTTTCTTTAAAAGGTGATGTGATAACTTCAGGTACAGGATCGTAACCAAGATGTAGCCTTTTATCAAATCTTAATGATAAATCCCGTGTATAACACAAAATAAGTTGTAATCTATTTTTATATGGACAAGGATCTCTCCAGTGTTCAAATTTCTTCCCATCTAAAATCAAAAGGTCACCAGATTTCATATTTACCGGTTTATTCTCTACGTATAAACTCCAATCAGCTTCCTCTTTAGTATGTATTCCAATCGAGATAATGTAATCTACAGAATTTCTATCCTTATGCTTTGGAAGTGCATATTTCTTTTTATAATTCCATAAAAAAGAATAACTCGGATATACTTTTTCATTTACAATGTCTGATACTAAATCACAGTAATGGCTCAGCATGGCTTCAAAATAAGGTGTGGCATAATACATATGGGCTTTGGTTGAGTCATTATTCCCCTTTAAATACCCTAAATTTTTCGAAATAGCTAAATATCTGTAAATAATATCTATTTCTCGTTCTGTTATTGCATTTTCGATAACGTGAATACCACTGAACATTAATCATCTCTCCATGATTTTATTAATGAAGTTATCATGTCGGTTTTTAATTCTGGTTTCAATTTCATCAGCGGGGATACCGCTGATATCTGACAGCCAGTTAACTCCATCTTTATTGACGTGCAATATTTTCTTAAAAGTAGTCAGATGATCTATAACCATTTCTTTTTTAGCCGGTGACTGCTCGATAAGCTCCCTAAAGTATGTAATTCCCATTTGAACATGTCTCGCTTCATCCTGCATTGCTCCCTTATATATCTGGCCGATTAAGCTTTTATCACCGAAAGCGTGAATAAAAATGTTAAATTGCTCTAGAGCACCATTCTCAAGAAAAACATGACTGAGAAATGTCTCATCAAAACTTCTTAATTTGGCAAAGTGTTCAATATATATATCCCTAGTTTTCGGTAAATCCTTTATGCTGCCGTTTGCTAAAATTGCATATTTCGCGAAAAGTTCAGAGTGTCTGGCTTCATCATTAACAGCTTGAGCTAGTCCTATTTTCAACGAAAAATCACCACATTGAAGCAGTAACTCCGCAGCATTTTGCATTCCCAAAATTTCAACATGAACAGATAAACTCGCAACGACTATAGCGGTCTCGTATAAGCTCTCAGGGATCAAATCTCTCCCGGCCAAGTTCCAATTCAGATTACTATCCCATGTTTGCTTGGTTTTTCCTTTCAAGTACAAGTCATAGTGTTTTGCATTGATAAAATCAATATTGCTAAGCTTATTTTGGTTGTACATATTTATTCCTTTCCTCAGTTAATTTATGCTTTTTAAATAAAAAATACAGAAATATCACAGCAAGCAAGATGCTTGTTAATTTAAAAGTGAATTCGATAGAAATGAGTTTTGCAATATACCCACCAATAATTGGCATCAAAATTGCTACTACAGATGAAATCTTCTGTATATCTCCTGTAGCTTTTCCTACGTGCTCAAAACCAATAATATTTCTTACACCGTATCTAATTGCGAAAAACGTCACACCAGAGGCGATACCAACTAAGAAAACCAATAAATAATATGTAGCATAATGATATGTTTTTGCGTCTAAAAAACCAAATCCCCAAAAGGCCACAAAATTAGCCATAACGGAAAATAATAAGACATTCTTGGCTGACAATCTTTTAAGTAACCAGCCAGAAACTCGCGTTCCGAATATGCCACCGACCCCGAGAAGTGAAATTATGTAACCTATACTACTTTGATTTTGCCCAATCTTCTCGAAGAAGATACCGAGCATATCATTGCTAAGAAAAAAGGCTAAGTTTGACAAAGTATAGGCCGAAACAAGTAAATATAAATCCGGTTTATTTCGCAATTGCTGTACGAATGAGAAACGTTCTACAACAGTAACAGTTATACTTTTATTTACATCAAGCCGAGAGGTATTATCAAAGTATGATGTCAACATGCCGACCAGATTAAATGCCATTGATAATAACAGGACAAACCATAACCCATAGTTTGTGTTTAGATATACAACAAGCAAGGGAATGACTATTCTGCTAAAGTTGGTAATATATCCATAAATCTCATAAAATCTTTGAGATTCATTATCATCTACATTCAATTTTGTGTTTGATATTCCAAGCCCACACCGACAGGTTGTCTTGATTAATGTAATGACATAAAGAAATATAATTGGATCAGCTACAGATAGAAAAGGCATGGTAATGCCATTAATAAAGAACAGCAATGTCCTCCAATTTAGTACATTTCCGTTGTCAAACAGCTTGCCGAATAATCCACTTGCCACCAGAAATGGAGCAGCAAAGCAAGCACCCAATATCCCCATTTCGGATGGAGTAGCATGCAAGCTATATATAGCTATGATGCTTAAAATAGCGTAATCAAGATAAGTATCAAGTTCGTGGACACCTATACTAATGTACTTTTTCATCAGTTATCACCCAAGTGAGGATAGGTATAAATAAATATTCACACCTATCCTTGATTTTTAAAGTTTTATATTAGCTAGCTAGAGGTTGATAGTCCATGATGTCTCCTTTTTTAACTTTAGGTTAATATCTACTTATTTCCCGCAAGGGAAATTAAATATAAGCAAGCATCTTTATTCATGTAAATTAGCTGTTAACGTAAAAATTTTATTATTGTGAAACAATTCACACTTTTTAACTTCTAATATCTTTTATTATTATATTTAAAAATCCTTTAAATACATACATATACCACATAAAAGACTGAATAATATTTTCTCGTATTAATTTCATTGCCCACTTTGCTTTTATTTAGTATATCTATTTAATAGTACCATTAAATTACTATCCAATTTATTTTAGATCAATCATTCCATTTTACAATAATTTGGTTCAGTAATATCGATATATACGATTTTTTTAGCACTAAAAATAAGATTCTGCACTAGTGAAACAAACACTTTATTTTATGGAATTATTCACTTTAAAATATGTTTTCTGAAATAAATAATATTTACATCGAACTTTCTGGCCCGTATCAATCCCCATGCTTGGGGGCCGACCTAAGTATGCAAAAGGAAGTGCTGCAAAACGTTATCAGAAAAAACTCTAAAGTCCCTGTAATAAAAGAGGGAGTTAAATGCCTGAAGCATGATCAAAATATTTAAAAAAATTCAGTTCGTGGAAATACTTAAGCATGATTTGATCAGTTAAAAAATATTTCTCAAATGAAACATTCGAGATATCGTAGTCCGATAAGCTTTTTGCTGAAGGTGGTAGCCAAATTAATTGCCTACACCTTCCAGCCCAAAAAACGAGTCTGAATCCACCACATGCCTCTGAGCTAACTGCCCTTTAAACAGATCTGAGGTTAGTCAAAATACTCCATGTTCTACACTCTAAATAACGGCTTCCAAAGCTAGCCGTCTCTTAATACTCTACTAACAAATTCAGTCAACAACCCAACAAATTCATCTGGATGAGAAATAAAAGGCGCATGAGCAGCATGACGCATCATGGCTGAAACTGAACTCGGCCATTTTTCATCAAGAATATTGAGGATTTTTCTTGGCGCCAACCCATCCAGATAACCGTAAATCCGCAGGAATGGGATGGTAAGCTCAGCCAAAGACTCCCTTAAATCTTCGGTACGCAAAATTTCCAGACCAACATGCAGCACTTCGACAGAAGGCATCGGCTGCGCCAACACAACAGATTTCAGTAATCGCGCATCTTGACGGGCGCTGTCAGTACCTAATGTCTGTAAAGCAAGAAAACGCTCAACTGTGCGCTGGAAATCTTCACTAAGCTGATGTTCGAAATCGCGCAAAACTTCCGGCTTAATCCCCGGCCAGTTACCTTCTGCGCTGAAATGCGGTGAAGAAGCCACGGTAATTAATCCAGCAACCTTATCCTGATGGTCAAGTGCAATCCGGCTGGCAACTAATCCTCCCAACGACCAACCTAGCCATAACGCATTTTCCGGCGCATATCGCCAAACTTCATCCGCCATGTCGGCAAGACTCATTGGGCCATATTTCTGGCTACGGCCATAACCCGGTAAATCCACCAGATGCAAACGAAAATGCGGAGCGCATCGCATTTCAATGGAACGCCAAACTTCTGCATTCAGCCCCCATCCGTGCAGCAACACAAGATCACGCGAATCTCCCGCAGAAGTCTGCCAAAATAGATCAGCCATTGTTATTCTCAACTTTATTTGCCATCAAGGAAGAAGTCTATGCTAACAATGGTTGGGTACTGTTGGCTATGCCATCAGCCTCTTTGGTTGCCACATCATGGAATATGCAGCTTTTGCAACAAACGGTTGAAACGTTTGACAAACATGTGCCCGTGCTGCGCTCTCCCCTCAGAACTTCCTTCACTGCCTTGTGGACGCTGCCTCAAAAAACCGCCTCTATGGGAGAATATGATAGCGATTACCGACTATTGCCCGCCCTTGAGCGGCTTGATTCGTCGCTATAAATATCACAGCACCCCACAACTTGCGTCAGTTCTGGCGCGTCTGTTTCTGCTGCACTGGCAACAGGGCTATCGTGATGGACGATGGTATAAACCCAACATTCTGCTCAGTGTGCCGCTGCATCGACACCGGCGTTGGAAACGGGGATTTGATCAAAGTGTATTAATGGCAAAGCAGTTATCAGAATGGCTACAATGCGATTACCAGCAAAGCTTTCTACAGCGGACGCATGCTACACTACCACAAAGAAATTTATCGGCAGCACGGCGTAAGATTAATCTCAGGAAAGCATTTCAGCTTTGCGGCCCAGTCGCGGGACAACATGTCGCCATACTTGATGATGTGATTACCACCGGTTCGACCATGACTGAAATTTCCCGTTTGTTAATTCGTGCTGGCGCCCGTTCAGTGCAGGTCTGGGCGATTTGTCGAACCTTGTAGTCAATACGAGAATGGGCGTATTATAACCAACTATAGCAGTCAACTATTGAGCAAATGATATGATTAATATTACTGAAGCAGCGCAAGCTCATTTTGCCAAATTACTGGCAAACCAAGAACCGGGTACACAAATTCGCGTATTTGTCATCAATCCAGGCACCCCTACCGCTGAATGCGGCGTATCTTACTGCCCGCCTGATGCCGTTGAAGCGACAGATACTGAACTGAAATTTGATCAACTGTCAGCCTACGTCGACGAACTGAGCGCTCCTTTCCTTGAAGAAGCTGAAATTGATTTTGTCACCGATCAGTTAGGTTCTCAGCTAACATTAAAAGCCCCTAACGCCAAAATGCGTAAAGTTTCTGACGACGCCCCACTTGTCGAACGTGTGGAATACGTTTTGCAATCACAAATCAATCCACAATTGGCCGGTCACGGCGGCCGCGTCAGCCTGATGGAAATCACTGATGATGGTTTTGCTATCCTGCAATTCGGCGGCGGTTGTAATGGCTGTTCAATGGTTGATGTCACCCTGAAAGAAGGGATTGAAAAAGAGTTGCTGAATATGTTCCCGGAATTAAAAGGTGTAAAAGATTTAACTGAACACCAACGCGGTGAACATTCTTATTACTGATAACGTATTACTAATAACGTATTACTGATAACAAATTTTCCCGTTCGGGTAATCGTCGGGAAAACATTATTACAATAATAACCTAACGAGATAATCTCTAAGTCTTTAAGAGCAAGTCAAAATATATATGGAACATTTTCAAACCATCAGCCCTGAGCAGGCTTATCAATACTGGCAGGATAAATCCGCCATCATGGTGGATATCCGCGATCCGCAGAGTTTCCGGGCAGGTCATGCATACGACGCTTTTCATTTAACCAATGACACACTGAATGAATTTATGTTACAGGCCAATTTCGATCAGCCAGTTATGGTCATGTGTTATCACGGCCATAGCAGCCAGAACGCCGCTCAGTATTTATTAAACATCGGTTTTGAAACTGTCTACAGCATTAATGGCGGCTTTGAAGCCTGGCGCAGAGACTATCCTCACGCTGTTGACTCCTTACATAATCCGGCATAACACACCCCATGATCCGCGTAATCGCTATTTCAAACCCGCGTCTAGCGCAAGCCTTTATCGATTATATGGCAACCCATCAGGTCCATCTCACTATGCGTCCCGGTCACGATGGGCAACACGTCGAACTGTGGCTAGAAGATGACACGAAACTTACTATGGTTCAGCAAGAGCTGGAGCAATTTACTCGCGATCCGCTAAATGAACGTTATCAAGCAGCTAGTTGGCAATCTGGTGATGTGAATCACCCATTGAAGTACCACAATAATTTGAATTGGCAATATTTAAGTCGTCAGGCTGGCCCATTGACCATTACCGTTTTACTCCTAAATATTGCCGTTTATCTCTGGATGCAATTTGCCGGGGATTATCAGGTGATGTCATGGCTGGCCTGGCCTGACGATAGCCAACATATGGAGGTATGGCGTTGGATCTCCCACGGCTTACTGCATTTCTCACTACTGCATATCATCTTTAATCTCATGTGGTGGTGGTATCTTGGCGGGCAAACAGAAAAGCATCTCGGTACAGGAAAACTGTTTGTGATTATGATTGTTTCCGCTGTTTTTAGCGGCTGGGGACAATCATTATTCAGTGGTTCTCATTTTGGCGGTCTTTCTGGGGTTGTTTACGCTTTAATTGGCTATGTCTGGCTAACCGGTGAACGCTCGCCCGAACGTAATATTGGCGTTCCCCGTGGTTTGATGGCTTTTTCGATCTTCTGGCTGATTGTTGGACACTTCGATGCATTTGGGCTATCCATTGCCAACGCCGCCCATTTTTCCGGTTTAATTATCGGTTTACTGATGGCGTTGTGGGATAACCGTCATACATTCAAAAATAATAACCGGCATTTTTAGAAACTTAGAGGACTATCGTGAAGCAAACTCAACGGCATGATGCAATAGTTGAGCTGGTACGCCTTCAGGGCTACGTCAGCACTGAAGAGTTGGTTGCACACTTTGATGTCAGCCCCCAGACTATCCGCCGTGATTTGAACGATTTGGCAGATAAAAACAAAATACAGCGGCATCACGGCGGCGCCGCATTGCCATCAAGTTCAGTTAATACTGCTTATCATGACCGCAAGATCATGTGGTCAGAAGAGAAAGCGCGTATTGCGCAACGTGTTGCTAGCCATATCCCGGATGGCGCAACCCTGTTTATTGATATTGGCACGACCCCCGAAGCTGTCGCTCACGCATTGTTAAATCATAAAGATCTGCGGATTGTCACTAACAACCTCAACGTCGCTACTCTGTTGATGACAAAAGAAGACTTTCGTTTAATTCTGGCGGGAGGGGAGATTCGTTCCCGTGATGGCGGGATTATCGGTGAAGCCACACTGGATTTTATCTCCCAGTTTCGGCTCGATTACGGCATTCTCGGCATCAGTGGCATTGATATGGATGGATCATTACTGGAATTTGATTACCATGAAGTGCGCGTAAAGCGCGCAATTATCGAAAACTCCCGTTGCGTTATGCTAGTCACTGATCATTCTAAATTTGGCCGCAATGCTATGGTCAACCTGGGAAATATGAACCTCATTGATCACCTATTTACTGACCAACTTCCCCCGCCAAGCATCCAGCAAGTGATTGAACAATATAACGTGCAGCTCGAACTCTGCTGACAGTTTTCTCTACATTTGGGGATAGTGCTATCCCCTATCTTCCCTTGCCGCTCCACAGTTAAGCTTCTTTATTAATACCATGTAAATTATATGGATATGACAATATTTGTTATCTATATCACGCGAACATGTTTTTTCTTAACAAATAGTTGGCTATTGATCGATTTGTGATTACAATCATGAGCGAAAACGAGCATTAAAGAACTGTTTCGAACATTTTAGGGGGATGCATGGAAACTAAAGACTTGATTGTAATCGGTGGCGGGATCAACGGCGCCGGGATTGCGGCAGATGCTGCTGGCCGGGGGCTCTCTGTTCTGTTGCTGGAAGCACAAGATTTAGCCAAAGCCACGTCATCCGCCAGTTCGAAACTTATCCACGGTGGTTTACGCTATCTGGAACATTATGAATTCCGTCTGGTCGGCGAAGCACTGGCAGAACGTGAAGTTTTACTGAATCTTGCACCACACATCGCTTTTCCGATGCGTTTCCGCCTGCCGCACCAGCCACACCTGCGCCCAGCATGGATGATCCGTATCGGCCTGTTCCTTTATGACAATTTAGGCAAACGTGTCAGCCTGCCTCGCAGTAAAGGATTGAAATTCGGCGCCAATTCTGTTCTGAAACCAGAATTGATCCGCGGTTTTGAATATTCTGACTGCTGGGTTGATGATGCTCGTTTAGTTGTCCTTAACGCTCAGGAAGTTAAAAAACATGGCGGGGAAGTCCGTACCCGAACAAAAGTGACCCGTGCATGGCGCGAACAAGAAGGTTGGATGGTTGAAGCTGAAGATCTGCGTACAGGTAAGACCTATACTTGGCGTGCAAAAGGTCTGGTTAATGCTACCGGCCCTTGGGTTAAAGAATTCTTTGACGATGGTCTGAAATTGAAATCACCTTATGGTATTCGCCTGATCAAAGGCAGCCATATTGTGGTGCCAAGAGTGCATGATGAGCCGCAAGCTTATATTCTGCAAAACGAAGATCATCGTATCGTATTTGTTATTCCTTGGATGGATGAATTCTCCATTATCGGAACCACCGATGTGGAATACCAAGGTGATCCAAAAGAGGCGAAGATTGACGATCAGGAGATTAATTATCTGCTGAGAGTTTATAACGACCACTTTAAGAAACAACTTAGCCGTGACGATATCGTCTGGACCTATTCTGGCGTCCGTCCACTATGCGATGATGAATCCGATTCACCTCAGGCCATTACACGCGACTATACCCTTGATATTCATGATGAACACGGCAAAGCACCATTACTATCTGTGTTTGGTGGTAAGTTAACCACTTACCGTAAGCTGGCGGAACACGCAACCGAAAAGCTCCTTCAATACTATCCCAATGCCGGAAAAGCCTGGACCAAAAATGGTCAGTTACCGGGGGGTAATCTGGAAGGATGCGATCGTGATGGTTATGCCCGTTTACTACGTAAACGTTACAACTGGTTACCGGAAGGTGTTGCTGTACGTTATGCACGTACTTACGGCAGTCACAGCGAACTGATTCTACAAAATGCTAATAATCTGGCAGAACTGGGTGAATCCTTCGGTCACGGACTGTATGAAGCAGAGCTTCGTTATCTGGTTGATAATGAGTGGGTTGTTGAGCTGGATGACGCAATTTGGCGCCGTACCAAACTGGGTATGTGGCTGAATGAAGAACAGAAGCAGCGCGTTGCAGCATGGTTGGCGGAGAATGCTAAACCTCGTAGCGAGATTTGATTTTTCTTCACAGAAAATCATTGATCTTCCAGTTTAGGAAACTCAATTACCGCGAGAATGTTAAAAACTTTCTCGCGGTTTTTATTACGTTGAACTTATGCCCTATTTTTCTTTTGAACGTTATATTAGTCTTTCCAACTCAAAATTGACACAAAAATTAGCAAAATATTATATATATTAAGTGTAAAATACTGCCCTATTCTCCATGTTGGAGCAATTAACCTACGAAAATTTTAAGATTCTTATATAAATAATACTTTTGATTCTTTTATATTATGGAGATAATATAGACAGTTCTATTAACTGTTATGGGATTAATATAGGATGTTTATATGAGCTTTTCTATTTACTTAAAACTAACTGGCCGCAAACAAGGGTTAATATCATCAGGGTGTTCAACATCTGACTCCATAGGAAATAGATACCAAATTGGACATGAAGATGAAATTCAAGTTTTATCTTTCGTTCATAGTCTAACTAGAGAACAAAATTCTGATCATCACCCAGTAGATTTCATAAAAATAATAGATAAATCATCTCCTCTACTTGGCATAGCTATTTCTAATAATGAAGTTTTAAATGCTTTTTTTGATTTTTACAGAATTAATTCTTTTGGTGTTATGGAAAAGTTCTACACCGTTGAGTTAAGAGATGCTTCTATTGTTGATATATGTGCTAATTATCCTCACAGTATAGATAGTTCAAATGCAATACCATTTGAAACTATTTCTCTAGCATATAAAAGCATAACATGGAAACACCACATAGCTGGAACTTCAGGCTATAGCATCTGGGATGATAGAGTGTACTAACACGTTATTAATCAATGCTATACCTTATTGTTGAAGTTATTTTAACTTCAACAGTTTTTTCTTTACTTTTATTGTAACAAAATACGACACTATAAGAATAATTATCCCTCCAATTATACCAAATCCTTCTGGGGTAATTACAAACCATGCTAAACAAAGAGCAAATGTTATGAAAATTCCAACAAGATCTATTACAAAAGATTTAATCAAGTCCATTTTTCTTCACCAATTATCTCATGTTAAGTTAAAGGTAAATTAGTCTTTCTATTTCATCTAAAAATAATTTTTCATCTTCTAAGGTCATGATATTTTTTCTATAAATATTTATTAATTTCGCCATGTATGGTTCAACCAAAAAATAAAGCATTTCTAACCCCTTTTTCTTTAAGGCTAAATATGTCACAGGGGATTCTATTTTTAATTTCCGTGCAGATCTAGCTGCTTTTTCAAAGATTCCATAAATAGCAAGGGAGTTTATTGATATGTTTAAAAATGTTGCTATTTTTGCTTTTACAGATGGAACTGCATTTATCTTAACCGATATTAAACTTGTTATTGCAGTAGCTACACTAATCTTTGTTGCTGTTTGAACGCCATATGTTGCTACTATTAAATTAAATTTCTCAGATATAATTCTTTGTGTTCTCTCAGGAATCAAATCATACATTGTATTTATGATTGTAAACACAATATCATAAATGACATCTCCTTTTTTAAAAATCGTCTTAATAGCTGCATCAATCATTCTCTGGTCTTCATTGGATATCTGCTTACCATAAATATCTTTATACAAAAAAGCTTGAGAGTTTCTTAATCTAACTAAACCTAAATAAATATCCTCCATAGTTGAATATACAATTGGTGCAGATTTTCTTGTTACATTATCTATGTTTTTTGCTATAACATGATCAGCCTGTTTTTTGTATGACAGATAATCCATAATAGAACTCCTTAGCCACCTATAGAATAGTCATTACGACATAGACATTTTCATTAATATAACTAATATGTCAATAGAAAAAGATAATAGATGTCACAGTTTCTCATAGATAGTAAGTGCAACATAATTACGCTACGAGCAAATAGGCCCATATTCCTTTAAGCCATTCATAATCTCATTGGCATGATCTTTAAACCTTATGTTATGCAATACTTGCAATCATACCGTCAATATCCTATAAATATTTAGTATCAAATAACGACTTCATAGCAATCATTGCCATTCCTTACGTAAATTATTTTGATATTCCAATCCATCTGATTTTTTGTCCCCCCACAAACCGAAAGCACTATTATTCTGTTCTGAAATATTAGCATCAAGATAAGCATCTATTGCTTTTCGGATCTGTGCAGCACGTGACTTATCAGGAGAGCGTTCCTTCAAAATCTCAAGCTTCCTAATCGTTTCTTCCGGTAAATCTATATTAATTCTTACCATAGCAACCATATTTATTTCCTCTTATCAGATATCAGGTGTATGTATCATATACCTCATTAGTTCGACTGTCTATTTTTTGGACAATAAAATTATTTTGATAACTAATCAACAAATTTTACTCTGAAAATAGCGATTGATCATGTAAACAAAACATTTAAAACATGTGACTTTTCCATTTGCAATAATACCTAAAATAGCCTATAAATAAAGCTATTACATACATATCGATACGGCTTTTTTAATTCTATCTTTGATTAATATACGGAGATGAGGATAATCATATTTGATACCACTGCCAACTATCTCTTTGATTAACTAAAAATTCAAATAAAAACAAATTCTTAAGTTATTTTTAGGGAATAAAATCAACAAACGACTTGGTAGCAATAGATACCCCCAAATTATAACTAGCGAGATATTACATGATTATAGATATGAATATTAATGAATTATTGACAGCCGAAGCCTCATTTATGCTGGGAACCCTGACGTTAGAATCTAACATTATCGGGGTTATGAAATACGAAGATGGCGCCATTTTGATAACCCAAGATAGTCCATTCTACCCGAAGAACTATAAGTGGCCAGACCAACTACATGATAATGGCATAATTTTAATAGGCGATAAAGAACTCGCCGTGACAAAAGTTTATACCGCTGGCCTTATCAATGGTCATTTGTATATAGATCAGGAAATAACGAAACAAGCAACGTCGCCAGCTAAAATTATGCCAGCACATTACTTACCTGATTTACAGGGAATTTCAGAAAGAGATCTCATAGGGAAAACGGTAACTCTATCTGTGAACGATGAAACAAGATATAGGGTAAGCGCCGCACACTCGATGGCTCACTTTATGTCTCTTGCTTTAAATAAAGCAACTAATCATCTATGGTCTAAAATATACGACACCGACGATTTAGGAAATTATAATTTAGATAAAGCCGCCATTTACCAATCTTCTATCACAGAACTTCAATCCATTGATATTTATCGCTTTGGTAAATCACTCAAAAAGAAAGGATTTGATAAAAATATATTAATTGAAAATCTAGATAAAATTAATAGAGAAGTTAATAACACACTTAATAATTGGCTGATCCAAGGAGCAGAAATCACTATCGAATATAAATCGAAAGAGATCAGTGATACCAGATTATGGAAATCTACAATTGACTCGACGGTAGTTACTATCCCATGTGGAGGCACACATATAAATAATATTAATGAGGTTAAAAGCGTAAATGTTGAAATAAAGATAGGTGAATCTGTTGATTTTATTCAAATAACCACTCATTGCAAAATATAGAGCCTCGATTTTATTTATTTTTATCTTATATACCCTATGAATTTCAAGATGCATCGCGACGGCAAGGGGGCGAATCCCCGGGAGCATAGATAACTATGTGACCGGGGTGAGTGAGTGCAGCCAACAAAGAGGCAGCTTGAAAGATAACGGGTATATATATTTTGGGTAACCCAGCATGCTTACGTTTCATAAGATTTCAAATGGAGACGCTAAATGTATATCTATTAATTACACAACTGCTACAATGACTGTCTACCAATTTGCTACACAGGTGATTTATGAGAACACAACCTAAAGAAACCCCGATCAACATCCGGGCGAAAGCTTTCCAGCGGGAGCTTATTGACCATGCAGCAAACCTGCTCTCAAAGACCCGAACTGATTTCATCTTGGATGCTGCCTGCCGCGCAGCCGAAGATGCCATACTCGATCAGCGCCACTTTTTCGTTAACGACGAAAAATACCATGTGTTCATGCAGATGCTGGAGCAACCGCTTTCTGATAATGAAGGTTTTAAAAAACTGATGGGATATAAAGCTCCGTGGGAATAAGCACACCTGAAATATTAACGGCTGAACATAATATAAATGATTTTTATTGCCAGCATGAAACATTAAACGAATGGCTTTCACGCCGGGCTTTAAAAAATAATAAGCTCGGCGCGAGCCGCACATTTGTTATTTGCAAGGAAGGCACAAAAGACGTTATCGGTTATTATTGTCTAAGCGCCGGTTCAATTAATCATATTGAATCTACACCATCGCTTAAACGCAATATGCCAGATCCTATCCCTGTAGTACTTCTCGGCCGTCTGGCTGTCGATGTGGAATATCAGGGGAAGAAGCTCGGGGCATTGCTTCTCCAAGATGCTTGGAAACGTGTCGCCAGCACGGCAGAACAGGTGGGCATTTCGGCTATAATCGTCCACGCACTTGATGAGAGCGCTCGAACGTTCTATACGCGTCTTGGCTTCGCCCAGTCACCGCTGGAGCCATACACGCTGATGCTTCCATTAGGCAAACAGAAGTGACTGCTCCCCGCCGTAAAAACGGCGAGTTTGCTTGCTCTGTTTCTAACCGCTTAAGCTTACCAGATAATTAAATAACAGGTCATTAGAAGTTCGAATATCACCATTTAACAAAATTGAAAATTATTAAATACCAAAAAGAATTTTTGCTAAATCCTTTCTTCTCTTTGGTATATTATCGGAATAATATTTTATTCCAATGCAAGAATAACTATTCCTTAAGTATTAACCAACTCCACCGCTTCACGAGTCAAGCGACCAATTTCCTGCCAATTTCGATTATCCACCAGCTCTTGACTGACCATCCATGAACCACCACACGCCACAATACGCGGTACAGCAAGATAATCTCGGATATTGTCTGGTCCAATTCCCCCAGTCGGCATAATTTGCAGTTCAGTATAAGGCGCTAATATCGCTTTAATCATTGGCAAACCGCCGGAAGGTTCTGCCGGAAAGAATTTCAGCAGTTTTAGCCCCAATTCCATTGCGCTTTCAATCGCACTTGGATTATTCACGCCCGGAATAATAGGAATATTCAATTGCTGACAGGCTTTGACCGTATTTGGATTAAAACCCGGAGAAACCATAAAATCAGCGCCAGCCTGTTTCGCAGCAACCACCTGATCACGATTCAGAACAGTACCCGCGCCAATCAGCATATTCGGCTGAGCCTCTTTCAGTAGACGAATAGCTTCTGCCGCTACTGAGGAACGAAAAGTAATTTCCGCTACCGGCAAACCATTATCAGCTAATACCTTACCTAGCGGAATAATGTCTTCCGCACGCTCAACAGTAATCACAGGTACAATTTTTAACTGGCGTAACTGCTCAATTATCTGTTTCATCGATTTTTCCTCTGTTGTTAAAAGAAACTGTCAGTCACTGCTTTGGTGGCACTAATTGGAATAATCGCCCCTTTATGCTGAATAACCGTACCAGCCAGACGATGCCCCATAATTGCCGCTTGCCGTATCGGGCAATCCGTCAGAAATCCAGCCAGAAACCCGGCATTAAAGGCGTCTCCCGCCGCCGTGGTATCGGCCACGCTAACAACCGGCGTTGTTGGGATCAGCTCAATTGACGTGTTCTGTACCAAATGCTGATAATAACAACCAGTAGCCCCCGCTTTAACAATGGCTTCTTTAACTCCCGCTTGTTTGAGACGAATCATAGTTGCGGTAACCGATTTATCGCCCCACAGCTTGCATTCATCGTCATCTGTCACCAGTGCCAGTGAGGTAAAGGAGAGTAATTTCTGATAACAAACTTGGGTTTCTTCCACACTTTCCCACAATGCTGGACGATAATTACTGTCGAAAACGATGATTTTTCCTTGCGCCGCCAGTTCAGCCAGCAAGTTTAGTAACTTTTCACGATCATCAACAGGTAAAATAGCCAAGCTGATGCCACTGAGATAAACAGCATCCATCTGCTGTAATGCTTGCATAACCGAAGAGAAATCAGGATGGCGCACCATATAACGAGCAGCGGAATCATTACGCCAGTACAGAAAGGTCCGTTCTCCCTGTTCATCAAGTTGAATCAAATACAATCCCGGTTGATGAGCCGGATCACGCAAAACCAGATGGGTATGAATACCCTCGTTTTGCCAACATCTAATCATTCCTTCACTAAGGGAATCCATGCCTAACGCAGTCACAAAATGAACGGCAATCTTCTGTTGGCTTGCACGTGCTAAATAAACCGCACTGTTCAGGACATCACCACCAAAAGTCTGATGCATGGTAGCAAAAGGGGCGCCATTAAGTTCAATCATACATTCACCAAGGAATGCAATCTGCTTCATAGATTTTCTCCCGGCAAGGCAAAATAACGGCGGGCGTTATTAAAGCAAATATCTTCAACCATCTGCCCTAACATGGCTTTGTTGTTAGGAATTTCGCCTTGTTCTGCCCATTTCCCTAACAAATTACACAGAATGCGACGAAAATATTCATGCCGCGTGTATGAAAGGAAACTACGAGAATCGGTCAACATACCAACAAATTGACTCAGCAGCCCAAGTTGGGAAAGTTGTTCAAGCTGACGCAACATGCCATCTTTTTGATCATTGAACCACCAGCCTGAACCAAACTGAACTTTACCGGCGATACCACCGCCTTGAAAGTTACCAGCCATCGTTGCAATCACTTCATTATCTTGAGGATTCAGGCAGTAAAGAATCGTTTTCGGCAACTCATTCGTCACATCCATACTGTCCAGCAAACGAGATAACGGCCAAGCGATATTGTTATCACCAATGGAATCAAAGCCGCTATCCGCGCCAAGTAAGCGGAACATACGAGTATTATTGTTGCGAACAGCGCCGATATGCATTTGCATTACCCAACCACGAGCGGCATATTGCCGGCCAAGCCATACCAGAATCGCCGTAGTGTACTGCGCAATTTCAAGCTCAGAGAGAGTGCTTCCTGCCAACCGTTTTTGCAGGATGCCATTTAATACCCCTTCATTAGGAACAGGAGCATAGCGCAGATTTTCTATGCCGTGATCAGCAGCCCGGCAGCCATGAGCAGCAAAATGCTCAAGGCGACGCTCCAACGCGTTCAACACATCAGCAAAAGTAGCGATCGATACATCAGCCACAGCCTCAAGCTGTTTGATATAGTCAACGAAACCCACCAGCTCAATTTTAAATACCCGATCAGGACGCCAGCTTGGCAATACTTCAATATCGAAACTCTCATCTGTCGCGATTTGGCGGTGATATTGCAGAGAATCCACCGGATCATCCGTGGTTCCAACCATACGCACATTCATTTGCTGCATAATGCCACGAGCTGAAAATTCCGGTGTTGCCAGTTTTTCGTTGCATTGATGCCAGAGCTCATCAGCGGTTTGCGGCCCAAACAATTTCCCGGTAATACCAAATGGACGACGTAATTCTAGATGTGTCCAGTGATAAAGCGGATTGCCTAATGTTAACGGTACTGTTTTTGCCCATGCCTGATATTTTTCATAATCGCAGGCTTGCTTACCTGTAATCAACGATTCATCAATACCCGCACAGCGCATAGCCCGCCATTTATAATGATCCCCTTCTAACCAAATCTGACCAAGATTATCAAACTGGCGATTTTCAGCAATTTCTCGCGGATTAAGATGACAGTGATAATCATAAATTGGCATATCTGCGGCATGTTCATGATATAGCTGACGGGCAGTTTCATTGTTCAGAAGAAAATCTTCACACATAAAATTTTTCATATCTCTATTCCTGTCAGCCAAATCAAAGTGTCGCGACTGCGTGGCAGGCGCCGCAATCCAATAATAATTGATAAGCTTCGGTAACTGCCCGGACAAGATGCGGATCAGCTAATAATGGGTTGCCGAAAATTGCCAACAATGCAGGCACGACATCAATGGATAATCCATATTGCTGGTAAATAGACTTAAATTGCTCCACGAGCGGATCACGCACATCAATTAATTTGCCTTGTTCATCTTTACCACTGACATAACGCATCCACCCGGCGATACCCAAGGCCAAATGACGATAATCGCTGCCGTTTGCCAGATGATAAGTGACAGAATCAAACATACGTTGTGGCAGTTTCTGGCTGCCATCCATTGCTATCTGCCAGGTTTGATGCTTAAGGTTGGGGTTACTAAAACGCTCAATCAACAGATGAGCATACTGGAAGAGATCGGTTCCTACCGGCATCGTCAAGGTTGGCGCTTGTTCTTTCAGCATCAAATTCAACGCAGCTTGTCGATAATCGGGATTCGCCATTGTGTCAGCAATATGCGCATATCCCGCCAAATAGCCCAGATAGGCTAAAAATGAGTGACTGCCGTTTAACATCCGCAATTTCATGGTCTCAAAAGGCATCACATCTTTAACGAACTGCGCCCCTGCCACATCCCAGTTTGGGCGGCCATTGGCAAAGTTATCCTCAATCACCCACTGACGGAAAGGTTCACAGGTGATTGCACAGGGATCGAACACACCTAACAGTTCGGCTGTCTCTGCCAACGATTCTGGCGTGGCCGCAGGCACAATGCGATCAACCATTGTGCATGGGAAAGTCACATTCCGTTCAATCCATTGCGCCAGTTTTTCATTACGTAAACGGGCAAAACCCACCACCGCTTCACGAGCAACTTTGCCATTTTCTCTGACATTATCACAGGACATCACCGTCAATGGCGGCAAGTTACGTTCATAACGCAGGCGAAGCGCTTCGACAATATAACCAATAGCGGATGTTGGTTCGGTTGGGTTAGCTAAGTCCCGTTGAATTAACGCATTATTCACATCCAACTTGCCGCTGGTTGCATCAATGCAATACCCTTTCTCGGTAATCGTCAGAGAAATAATCGCCACTTGCGGTTGCGCTATGGTTTCCAGAACACCTTGCTGACCGACAAACTCAGGGTGCAAAGCATCAATCATAGCGCCGATAATTTTCAGCTCGGTTTTTCCTGCTCCTTTCTCCGCAATGGTACACAAGCAATCTTGCTCTTTAAGTTGTTGAATCAGCTTATGACCAGAAAACAAACTGACTTCACAAATTCCCCAGTCACTGCCTGTTTTTTCCAACATGTGATGAGTAAAAATAGCCTGATGTGCCCGGTGAAAAGCGCCGCATCCCAGATGAACAATGCGGGTAACCAATTTTTGGCGATCATAAGAAGGCAGAGAAATAGCGGGTTTGATTTTGCTGTTGGCTATATTACGGATCATAGAACAATTCCTGTTTAATGACGCGGATTACCTGAATAATTAGTAATTCAGTAACATCTGAGGCAACCACAAGCTCAGTTGCGGTATAAAGGTCACCAACATCAACGCGATAACCAAAGCGCAATACATAGGCACCAAAGGTTTCAATACCTTATCAATGCTGACTTCACCGATAGAGCAACCCACAAACAGCGCACTCCCTACCGGCGGTGTACAGATACCAATAGCCAGGTTGAAGGTCATAATGATACCGAAATGGACTGGATCAACGCCCATATTCTGCGCTACTGGCAGGAAAATCGGCGTAAAAATCAGAATCGCCGGGGTCATATCCATAAAGGTTCCAACCAGCAATAGAATGAGATTAATGACCAGCAGAATAACCAATGGGTTTTCAGAAACCGCCATGAGTGCATCAGCGATCAAATAGGGCAGATCCGCATTCGCCATTGCCCAAGACATACCCATTGACGCACCAACCAGCAGCAAAACAATGGAAGTAGTCACCGCAGAATCGAGAATGATTTTTGGTAGTTTGGCGATACTGACTTCACGATAAATCAACACTGCCAACACAAAGCTGTATAACACAGCAATCGCCGAGGCTTCTGTGGCGGTAAAAATACCGGCAATGATCCCTCCCATAATAACCACAACCAGCATCAGGGAAGGCAATGCACGAATCAATGTGGTGAAGAACTCGTTCCAAGTCGGCTTGGGCGATACCGGATAACCGCGGCGTTTAGCAATGATTGCCGCCACCATCATCAAGGATACCCCCATCAAAATGCCGGGAATATAACCCGCCAAAAACAGCGCGGCAATTGATGTGCCGCCAGAAACCAGTGAGTAAACAATCAAGGTGTTACTTGGCGGGATCAACAAACCGGCAGGGCAGGAAGCAATGTTTACCGCCGCAGAATATTCCGGCTCATAACCCTCTTTTTTCTGCATTGGCGCCATCGTTCCGCCGACCGCCGCAGCCGATGCCACCGCTGAGCCCGAAATCGCACCGAAAAACATATTCGCCATAATATTGACGTGCACCAAAGAACCGGGTAAACGACCACCCATGACTTTCGCCAGATTAATCAGACGGGCTGCGATTCCCCCTTGATTCATAATATTTCCCGCGAGAATAAAGAACGGGATAGCGAGTAAAGAGAAGTTATCAACACCAGCAGCCATACGCTGCGCAACCACGGTAATCGCCGCTTCCATTGGCAAAGTCATCATAATTGCCAATAATGATGACAAACCAATCGCAAAGGATACCGGTACCCCCAATGCCAGCAGCACGGCAAAACTACCGAACAACGCTAAAACCACTTGCCAATCCATAAGCCCATCCTCTTCTGACTGGTGACTTTAATGATTTTCAGAAATAACCACGTCTTTAGCTGAAAAATTCCGAATAAGAGCAACAATGTCTACCAGCACATAACAAATCATCAAAACACCGCTGATTGGCAAACATAAATAGACATATCCCATCGGTAGTCCTAGCGCGGGAGTGATTTGTCCGGTTTCAAGGGTTGAGATCACCAATATCGATCCGCCGTACACCAACACGATTGCAGCAAACAACGCGATCGCGGCCTGAATAACCAGACCCACACTATTTTTGCCCATCCCCTTAAGTTTCATCATTAACAGGTCGATAGCTAAATGGCGATGCTGACCTGTGGTATATGCTGCGCCAATCATGGCAACCCACATAAACAGATAACGGGCGAGTTCATCCGTTACTGTACTCGGCGTACCAAACACATAGCGGGAAATCACCTGCCATGTGACGCAAAACACCAAAAAAACGGAAAGGCTGACGGTAAAAAATGCCAAACCTTTATTGACGCAAGACACAAGGTTTTTCACGGAGTTTTATCCTTAATTGGCTTCAACGGATGCCCTATTTGGTCAACCAAATAGCGGAAAACTTTCAGACCAAAATCAGTAAAGGGAACTTTACGTTGCTTGGATTATAAGATTCAGGTCAAAAAAACATCCAGTGAGCGGGATCACAAATTGACTGGTTCACCATCTGACCCGATTATTTTGTGATATTGGTCAACCAAATTGTTTTTACTTTTTGACGAAATCCGAAGTGATGCTTATGGTTTGGCCATCAGTTCAGTTGTGCCCGTAACCTGTTTACAACAATTGGAGAACGAATAATGAATAATTCTAAGCGTATTTTATCTACAGTAATCGGTGTGATGTTCGCCTTAGGCGCGTCGCAGGTTATGGCAGTAACCACATTAAAACTCAGCCATAACCATAACCGTGATCACGCAGTACACAAGGCAATGACTCAGTTTGCGGATGAAGTTCGCCAAAAAACGAATGGCGATGTTCGTATTCGAATCTATCCAGACGCACAATTGGGTAACCAACGGGAATCGATGGAACTGATGCAAAATGGCGCGCTGGATTTAGTTAAATCTAACGCCGCAGAATTGGAAGCTTTTTCGCCCGCTTATTCCGCTTTTAACTTACCTTATCTGTTCCGCGATAAAGCCCATTACGAAAAAATTAAAAACGGCGAGATTGGTAAAGAGATCCTTGCATCCAGCAAAAACCGTGGTTTTATTGGCATAACCTATTATGAAGCAGGCGCTCGCAGCTTCTACGCCAAAAAACCTATCCGCACGCCTGAGGATCTAAAAGGTATGAAAATTCGGGTCCAGCCTAGCCCAACCGCCATTTCGATGGTGAAAAACTTAGGCGGTAACCCAACACCGCTGGCCTACGGCGAACTGTATACTGCTCTACAACAGGGTGTGGTAGATGCCGCAGAAAATAATATTCCCTCTTTTAGCCTGAGCCGTCACAGTGAAGTTGCCAGATATTTCTCACTGGATAAGCATACAATGGTGCCAGACGTCTTGGTTATTTCTAATAAATCGTTAAATAAGCTGTCATCAGAACAACAAAAAATTCTTACCAATGCTGCCATTAACTCCTCTCAATATATGACGAAATTGTGGGAAAAATCAGAAGAGAAAGAGCGTCAGAATGCAGAAAAAATTGGGGTCCAGTTTGTCGATGTTGATAAAAAATCGTTTGAAGAGGCTGTTAAACCGATGTACGACGACATAAAGAAAAACGACCCAACGCTTTACCGTATGGTAGAACGCATTCGCGCAGTCAGATAATCATCGGTGAAGGCCAAACGGCCTTCGCTTTTAAGCAGCATTTTGGTTGACCAACTTTTGTTTTTGACTATTATCTACACAATATCATCAATACTCATGACAACAATAGTGACACAATGAAGCATTTATTTGAGCCAAAACGCCCTTACCAAGAAGTTGGCATCTCATTAAGAGAGATGATTGCCAACCAAAAATATCGTATTGGGGATCGCTTACCTCCTGAACGAGAACTTGCTGAATTATTAAGAGTTTCCAGAACGGTTGTGCGTGAAGCATTAATTATGCTCGAACTAGAAAACCTGATTGAAGTCCGCAAAGGTTCCGGGATCTATATTATTAACCGCCCTCACCTGCCGACTTCCTCTTCATGCTCAGTTAACGCAGCGGGACCTTTTGAGTTATTACAAGCCCGACAATTACTGGAAAGTAATATTGCCGAATTTGCCGCCATGCAAGTGACGCCAAATAACATTGCTCATATGCGCCGGGCATTGCAAAAAGAATCCGAAGATTTGGCCTCCGGTGAAGATGAATCTGGTGACAGAGAATTCCATCTGGCGATTGCAGAAGCCACCCATAACAGTATGTTAGTTGAACTGCTTAAACAATCTTGGGCATGGCGGGAAAATAATCCCATGTGGCAGAAACTGCACACGCGAATTACCGATAAAGATTATCGTAAAGAATGGCTGGATGATCATCAGATCATTTTATCCGCTATGATCAAGAAAGATCCGGCGGCAGCCAAACAAGCCATGTGGCAACATTTGGAGAATGTGAAATTACGTTTGCTGGAATTATCTGATGTTGATGATCCCTATTTCGATGGTTATCTCTTTAATTCCTATCCCTACGAAATAGCAAAGAAACGTAATTAATTTACGGAATAATTAATAAATAAGTTTTTATATCCTGTTGTTCTGGTGAATATTGTTCTAGTGACTATTATTCTGGTGACTGTTTTTCATTCTGGCGTTTGCATAAAGGTAAGTAATAATGGAACAAACCTGGCGTTGGTTCGGCCCAAATGATCCTGTTTCTTTAGATGATATCCGTCAGGCTGGCGCAACCGGCATCGTTACCGCATTACACCATATTCCTAACGGACATATTTGGAACAAAGACGAAATCTTGGCCCGTAAAACTCTCATCGAAAATAAGGGGCTTATCTGGTCAGTTGTTGAAAGTGTGCCTGTTCATGAAGAGATTAAAACCCAGACCGGTCACTATCAGCAATGGATTAATAACTACAAAACTTCACTGAAAAATTTGGCGGAATGTGGCATCAATACCGTCTGCTATAATTTTATGCCTGTGCTGGACTGGACACGCACCGATCTTGAATACACACTCCCTGATGGTTCTAAAGCCCTGCGTTTTGATCAAATTGCCTTTGCCGCATTTGAAATCTATATCCTTAAACGTCCAAGTGCAGAAGCTGATTACACTGTCGAAGAACAAGCTCAGGCAAAAATCTATTACGACAACATGTCTGCTGCTGATATTGAGAAACTCACTGCGAATATTATTGCTGGCTTGCCGGGGGCCGAAGAGGGCTATACGCTAGCAGAATTTCAGGCGCAATTAGATCGCTACAAAGATATTACCCGCGATAAATTGCGTGAACATTTGGCTTATTTCCTGCACCAGATTGTTCCTGTATGTGAAGAATATGGCTTACGTCTGGCAATTCACCCGGATGATCCGCCGCGTCCTATTTTGGGCTTACCACGTATTATTTCCACTATTGAAGATATTGAATGGCTAACAACCATTGAACCAAGCCCGATTAATGGCATTACCATGTGTACCGGCTCCTATGGCGTCCGTGGGGATAATGATTTGGTCGAGATGATTAAACGCTATGGCAACCGAATCTATTTCACTCACCTACGTTCCACCCAACGGGAAGAAAACAGTAAAACTTTCCATGAAGCCGCTCATCTGGCAGGTGATGTGGATATGTATAATGTAGTGATGGAAATACTGCGTGAAGAATATCGCCGCAAGGCGGCTGGAGATAATCGTTTAATTCCAATGCGCCCTGATCACGGCCATCAAATAATTGATGACCTGAAAAAACAGACTAATCCCGGCTATTCCTGTATTGGCCGATTAAAAGGTTTGGCAGAAATTCGCGGTCTGGAATTAGGCTTAAAACGAGCGTTTTTTGAAAATAAATAATGGATTTGAGTAATTAACTGTATTTATTAGTAACCCTATACAGGGTTACTTTATTTAGATGAAGTTACATTAAAGTAATTGACTAAAAATTTATATACAGGTTCATTTTAATTTATTATTTTAGTTGATTTATTAATACATAAACCTGGAGTGAAAAAATCCTTATCGGGTCACATATTTTACGATAAATAATAATAGGTTATGCCAACTTATTTTCAGTTTCATCTGTCGTATAATCCTTAGGATTAGGAACAATATTATCTCTACGAGATATATACGGGTTACGAGGAGTTCTCAGTCCAACTTTTTTCCACTCTGGCCATTGATCAACTATTTTTTTCATTTCGGCTATATAAGCCAAAAACTCTTCTTTCTCAGTCATTTTTTTAACTCCTCTATTAAGTTATCCACGTTAATTACTGATTGTGCCTCTTTTTCCATATAGGATAATGGTAGCATCTGCATCCTAAGTCTTCCATCTTTTCTATGCCATTTAATAGCTTTACCATTCTTATCTTTTCTTCTTACTTTATATCCCATCCCTAGATTTGTTGAAAACAAGTTAAAGAAACAACGAGGCCCAACTCCCACGAATGGCTCAAAAATCACTTTATTATCAGAAATCTCTTCTTCAGGTATTGAAATAGAATCAGGGTGAAAATCAAAAGCTTTACTTTTAGGATAAGGCTCAATATAGACAACTCGTTTTATACCACTAGCAACGATATGTTTTGCACAATTATGACAAGGGAATGTAGTACAATATAATATCCCATTATGAGTGCTAATATTACTTCTTGCACATGATAAGATTGCCTCCATTTCAGCATGAACAACTCTGCCATATTCGGTAATATCCTTTATCTTGCTTTGTAGGAGATACTCCTTAAATACTTCCTTTTGTTCATCTAAAATATCTTTAAGTATATCTTCAATAATTAATCTTTTCTGTTTCGCGTTTGAATCTTCTCCTATTTTATAATCTCTACCATTTTCAGCATCTTCGATTACATCTCCTACATAATCAGGCCAATATAATCCCCCGCCGAACCGTGGCACATCATTAGCCCCAGTTGAGATTATATTCTTCTCTTTTGTTAATACAGCACCAACCTGACGGGAAAGATCCCCTGATCGTAAAGAAGCAGAAAAAGCCATAAACATCGCGTATTCATCAAAAGTTGGAGTAACATATGGATTACCAAAAATAAGATCTAATATTCTCCATATATTATTGTCGGTCCTATTTTTATTTCCATCATAACTTACAAAAAAATCAGATAACTCATAAGTATCTCTGGTATGCTGCCCCCACTTATTCCCCTCGTTAGAATCACGATTAATTAACTCTTTAGCTTTTACTTCATCAATACATTTATCGACGGTAAGATTTTTTATCCTCTGAGACTCACTCGTATATACACCTATCAGAAAAAATCCATTTGCATAAATATCCCTTAACGCATTGACCTCATCCGGGTGTTTAAGAGAATTTATAATATATGCTTTCCTGACCGATGGTATTGGTAAAGCATTTTTCTTTCCTCTTCCTTTATTTATCTTTGCTGCCGCAGCTAATGCCAATATAGAATTATCCAGACTAGCCTCTCTTAAATAATTACCCTCCGACATTAAACAATTTATCCTTTCATAATTATCCTTCGTTGAGGGAATATCTCTTAATACTGAAATGATTTCAGAAGATATTCTTATCTCCTGTACATCATACCTGAACGCATTAAGTTTTTGTGTTATAGAGTCTTTAATTATTTCCAAATCGGTTCCTACAGCACCAACTAACCCAATAACGACCTCAGAATCAAAATCACAAGATATCTGATCATCCTCAGATAAATATGTGTTATTTTTATTAATCATATTAAATATTTCCATTCATTGTTGTTTTAATTTATTCAAAATAACGTTAACTACACCTATAAAATGCAATATAACATTCAGAACAATATAATTTCTTCGATGAATATAAATGTTTTATTTACTTGACCCTATACATTATGATTTAAGCTACTTTCCTAACGCCAGACTAGAAAACATGAATCAATATTACATAACTCACCATTTATGACACATTTATCCCGTTCTATTATAATAAAAATTAAATCGTATCTATAATTAGAGGAAAAATTTACTCTTCAAGGATTGGAGAGCGATAGGAATATAAACCAAAAACAATCTATGAAGCAATTAAAATATCACAATCAGGTCGGACAGGCAGAACATCGTCATAATAGTTCCGCCTGAAAATAAATAGATTAAATAGAAAATATCTTTATGATCTCAATCTAATCTTCTCATCCTTGCAGAAAAACACCACTCTTAACTTATATTTACAACCCTATCAATTAAACCGGAATAAATTCTATCTTCCAGCAACGTGAATCATTGAGATAGAGGCGAGGTTTATCCGTATCAGAATTCCATTCGAAATCAACAATAAGTTGAGTGCTGGGATGGAAATAACTATTCTCGTAAACCCACTGTAAGACCTCTTTTTCTCCTGGCAAGATAACCGCTTCAATATAAAGATCATGATTAAATGCTTCAATATTGACAATTGATTCTGTTTCGTGATTATAATAGCTACCTGATAATCGCTGAATATCAATATCACCTTTATCAGTCATTTTTTTCAAATAATAAACATTACCATTTTCATCAATCTGTTCCAATGCGATAACACTGCCATTTTCAATGACAGGTCTGAATCGAATTTCTCCTCCCTTCTCTTGGAATGTTCCATCAGAGTTAAAAATAATCGGATTACCTTTCTCGAATAAATTACCTAATAAATAGCAATCTTCCTTGGTAATAATATAGGGATAGGGATCTGTCCCTTTGAATATACCAGTGATATCAATATTACTGGTTAGGCAATGCTCTGGCTCAGTCATATCAGTATTAAATAATACATTAAGACATTGATTAGTAAATTCAACGGTATTAATACCTGTTGCAACAGTAATTGCGATACCTAATTTAACATCAGGTAAAATACAAACTTCAGCTTTAAAACCACCATAGGAACCATCGTGCCGTATTATCTTTTGCCCTTCACGTTGGCTAAGCATCAAACCGTAAGCATAATTGTTACGATTGCCATTGGTTAAATTCGGTGTACGGGACAATTGCGGCAACATATCCCGAACAATTGATGGTGAATAAAACGCTTTCATCCAGCGACATAAATCACTGACTGTAGAACGCAGCCCCGCACTCCCTATAGTTGAATCGTTGTGATCCGATCTTATCCATTGATTTGCATCTTCGTTATAGACATAACCTATCGCCCGGTCAGAAATAACTTCAGTCACATCATCATAGAAAGAGGTATTATTCATCTTTAATGGAATAAAGATATTTTCTTTCGCATATTCTCTTAACGATTTACCTGAAACCACTTTGATAATTTCCGCCAACAAATTATAGCCCGTATTGGTATAGCGAAAATATTCCCCAGGCGTAAAATTAAGCTTTTGTTGCCGTTGAATCAGTTTTCTCAATAAATCCATACTGCGGTGGTCAAAATCTGAGTTTTTACCTGCCAAACCATAAGGAACATATTTATCCCGTAACCCACTGGTATGATGAATAAGATGCTCAATGGTAATACCAGAAAAATGTGCCGGGAAATAATCCACATATTTTTCAACTTTATCCTTGACGTTGAGCTTTCCTTCTTTTTCCAGCAAAGCAATACAAAAAGCGGTGAATTGTTTTGAGACACTCGCCATATAGAATTTCGTATTTGGGGTTACAGCAGCAGAATGTTCAATGCTGGCTTGCCCGATATAGCGCTTATAAATGGTTTCATTTCCGTGGGTAACAGCAACCGCGAGAGCACCGCCATTTTTCTTATTTTCAATATTAACCAATTCATCTATTTTCTTGAGAAGAAACTTAATTTTATTTGTAGATATAGTAGATTCCATCATTAATTTCCTTATTTTAAGGTTATAAAACAGAACATATATATACGACCTGATAGCAATACATATACGGGCAATACTGTAAGACGTAAACAGGAAATATCCAAGTGATAATGGTTATCATTTAATATACGAAGGGCAATATAAAGTGACTACGGGAGCTAATGTTTGCAAAAACAGACAGAACATAAATATAATCGTTCTGCCTGGAACAAAGTATATCTAATAAGAAATATCTTTAGGTCCTCAATAGTATTAATCCCATCCGACTATAACAACGCTATTCTTTATTCTGATTTATCACTTCATAAATTAAACTGCGACAAACTCTACCCTCCAGCAACCCCCATCATTGATATAAAGATGAGGTTTATTCGTATCAGAGTCCAATTCAAAATCGATAATAAATTCAGTGCCCGGGGAGAAATAACTATTACCGTAAACCCGCCGTAAAACATCTTTGTTCCCAGGGTAAGTAATCCCATCAATATAAATTCCATCGCCAGAAACAGAAATAGTTATCGTTGATTCTATTTCATAACTATAATAATTCCCTGACAATATCTGAATATCGATAACACCGTCATCAATCATCTTTTTAAAATAAAAAATATTGTCATTTTCATCAATCTGTTCCAGTGCGATAACACTGTCATTTTCAATGATCGGTTTGAATCGGATTTTACTTCCTTGCTGTTGGAATGAACCATCAGGGTTAAAAGTAATCGGGTCGCCTTTCCCGAATAAATTACCCAATAAATAGCAATCCTCCTTAGTAATAATATAAGGATAAGGTTCTGCCCCTCGGAAAATACCGGTAATATCGATATCACCGGTTAGACAATGTGGTTTTTCCGGTTCAATTATATTCGTGTTAAACAACACATCAAGACACTGTTCAATCCATTGAACGACATTAGTATTTATTGCAGAGGTAATAGCGACACCTAATTTAGCATCCGGTAAAATACAAACATCAGATTTAAAACCAGCATAGGAACCACCATGTTGTATTATTTTTTGCCCTTCTCGTTGGCTGATAATCAAGCCGTAAGCATAATTATTGTGATTGCCATTGGTTAAATCTGGTGTACGAGATAATTGAGACAACAGTTCCTGAACAATAGATGGTGAATAAAATGCTCTGATCCAGCGACATAAATCATTCACCGTAGAATAAACCCCTGTACCACCTACCAAGGAACCATTGAGATCATACCTTGCCCACCGGTGCGGTTTCTCGTTATAAGTGTAACCCATCGCCCGATCAGAAATAATCTCGGTGACATCATCATAGAAAGCAGTATCTTTCATCTTTAATGGGGCAAAAATATTTTCTTCTGCATATTCTCTCAATGATTTACCTGAAACCACACTGACTATTTCCGCCAGCAAATGATAGCCCGTATTGCTATAAGCATAATATTCACCAGGTGTAAAATTAAGTGCTCGTTGCCGCTGCATCAGTTTTCTTATTAAATCAATATGATGGCAATCAAAACGCGAGTTTTTACCTGCCAGGCGATAAAGTAAAGATTCATCACGTAATCCACTAGTATGATGAATAAGATGTTCAATCGTAATATCAGAAAATTCTACGGGGAAATAATCCAAATATTGCCCAACTTTATCTTTCACACTGAGCTTTCCTTCTTTCTCCAATAACGCAATGCAAAAAGCCGTGAATTGCTTTGAAACACTCGCCAAATAGAATTTAGTATTAGACTGTATAGCAACAGCATGTTCAATATTAGCCTTTCCGATATGGCGCTGGTAAATCGTTTTATTACCGTGGGTCACAGCAACAGCAAGAGCGCCACCCTTTTTCTTATTTTCAACATCAACTAAATTGTCTATTTTCTTGATAAGCAAATTAATATTATCTTTAGATATCGTCGATTTCATTATTATTTTCCTTATTTAATTTTATACAAATAGATATATAAAGTCAGCCCTGTAAGGCAGAACATGAATATGGACGTTCTGCCTAGAAAAAGTCCATCTGGTAGAAAATATCTCGGGGATCTCAATAGAATCCGCCATCCCGCCAGAAAAACACTGTTATCAATGTGTGTTTATTGCCATCTCAATCAAAACGCGACAAATTCTATATTCCAGCAACGACCATTACTGAGATAAAGGTAAGGTTTATTCGTGTCAGGGTCCAATTCAAAATCAATAATAAGCTCTGTGCTAGGAGAAAAATAACTATTCCCATAAACCCGATGTAAGACTTCTTTTCTTTCAGGAGAGATAATTGCATCGATATAAATCTCATCACCAGAGGCTGCAACAGTGAGCACAGCTTCTGTTTCGTGGTTATAATAATATCCTAACAGTAGCTGAATATCGGTACCACCATCGTCAATCATCTTATCTAAATAAAAAATGTTGCCATTTTCATTAATTTGCTCCAATGCAATAACACTGTCATTTTCAATAACAGGTCTGAACCGAATTTTCCCATCCTCCTCTTGGAATGTTCCATCTGCATTAAAGATAATCGGGTTACCTTTCTCGAATAAATTACCTAATAAATAGCAATCTTCTTTAGTAATAATATAAGGATAAGGTTCTATTCCTTTGAAAATACCCGTAATATCAATATCACTAGTCTGACAAGGCTGTTTTTCTAGTTTAATACCATTGGAATTAAACAATACATCAATACATTGTCGAACAAACTTGGAGGCATTAGTATTCATTGCGGAAGTAACAGCAATACCTAATTCAGCATCAGGCAAAATACAAACTTCTGATTTAAAGCCGCCATAACCACCATCATGTCGTATTATCTTTTGCCCTTCACGTTGGCTAATCGCAAAACCATAAGCATAATCGTTACGATTACGATTAGTTAAATCTGGCGTGCGAGATAATTGAGGCAATAGATCCTGAACAATCGATGGCGAATAAAACGCTCTCATCCAGCGACACAAATCATTCACTGTAGAATACAGGCCCGAACCTCCTACCACCGCATCATTGAGATCTTCTCTCATCCATCGGTTCGAGTCCTCGTTATAGGAGTACCCCATTGCCCGGTCAAAAATAATCTCGGTAACATCATCATAGAAAAAGGTATCTTTCATCTTTAATGGGACGAAAACATTTTCTTCTGCATATTTTCTCAGCGACTGACCTGAAATCACTCTGACTATTTCCGCCAGTAAATTATAGCCGGTGTTGCTATAGAGATAATATTCTCCAGGCGTAAAATTCAGCGCTTGTTGCCGTTGCGTCAGTTTTCTCACCAAATCAATATGACGGTGGTCAAAGTCTGAATTTTTACCTGCCAGGCTATAAAGTAAAAATTGATCACGTAATCCACTGGTATGGTGAATAAGATGCTCAATAGTAATATCAGAGAATTCTGCGGGGAAATAATCTAAATATTGTCCAACTTTATCCTTAACGCTGAGCTTTCCTTCTTTCTCCAATAAGGCTATACAAAAAGCCGCGAATTGTTTTGAAACACTCGCCAAATAGAATTTAGTATTAGGCTTTACAGCCACTGCATGTTCAATATTAGCCTTCCCGATATGGCACTGATAAATGGTTTTACTGCCGTGGGTCACAGCAACAGCAAGAGCTCCACCCTTTTTTTTCCTTTCAATATTAACCAGTTTGTCTATTTTCTTGAGAAATAATTCAATTTTATCAGTAGATATCTTTGATTCCATCACTAATTTCCTTATTTTAAGGTTATAAAACAGAATATATATACGGGCAATACTGTAAGACGTAAACAGGAAACATCCAAGTGATAATGGTTATCATTTAATATATGAAGGGCAATATAAAGTAATTACAGGAGCTGATATTTGCAAAAAACAGACAGAACATAAATATAGTAGTTCTGCCTGGAAAAAAGTGCATCTAATAGGGAATATCTTTAGGACCTTAATAGCATTAATTTCATTCTGCTATAATCATGCTATTCTTCATTCTGACTTATCACTTTATAAATTAAACTGCAACGAATTCTATCTTCCAACAACGTGAATTACTGATATAGAAATGAGGTTTATTGGTATCAGGATCTAATTCAAAATCAATAATCACATCAGTACTGGGCGATAAATAACTACTCCCATAAATCCGCCGTAAGGCTTCCTTTTTACCTGGATATACAACCCCATCAAAACCAATCCCATCGCCAGAAGCGAAAACAGTAATCGTTGCTTCTGTTTCATGACTATAATAACGCCCTGACAATCGCTGAATATCGATACCACCGTCATCAACCCTCTTTTTAAAATAGAAAACATTGTTATTTTCATCAATTTGTTTCAATGCAATAACAGTGTCATTTTCAATGATAGGTCTGAACCGGATTTTACCGCCTTTCTCTTGGAATGTACCATCAGCGTTAAAAATAATCGGATTACCTTTTTCGAATACATTACCTAACAAATAAGTCTCTTCCTTGGTAATAATATAAGGATAAGGCTCTGCCCCTCGGAAAATACCGGTAATATCGATATCACTGGTTAGGCAATACGGTTCTTCTGGCTTAATCTCAGTGTTAAACAAAATATCAATATGCCGCTCCACCCATTCAGTAACCTCAGCACCTGTTGCCGCGATAATCGCGATACCAAATTTAGCATCCGGTAAAACACAAACATGAGATTTAAAACCAGTATAGGAACCACCGTGTTGTATTATCTTTTGTCCTTCTCGTTGGCTGATCATCAAACCGTAAGCATAGTTATTGTGATTGCCATTGGTTAAATCTGGTGTACGAGATAATTGAGGCAACAGATCTTGCACAATGGAGGGTGAATAAAATGCTCTGATCCAACGACACAAATCATTCATCGTAGAATAAAGCCCTGCGCCACCAACTACCACATCGTTGAGATCATCTCTTACCCACTGGCGCAACTCCTCGTTATAAGCGTAACCCACTGCCCGATCAGGAATAATCTCGGTTATATCATCATAGAAAAAAGTATCTTTCATCTTTAATGGGGCAAAAACTTTCTCTTCTGCATATTCTTTTAACGATTTACCTGAAACCACTCTGACTATTTCTGCCAGCAAATAATAACCTGTATTGTTATAAAGATAATATTCCCCTGGCGTAAAGTTAAGTACTTGTTGCCGTTGGATCAGTTTTCTCATCAAATCAATATGGCGGTGGTCAAAGTCTGAATGTTTACCCGCCAGGCTATAAAGTACAAATGCATCCCGTAATCCACTGGTATGGTGAATAAGATGCTCAATGGTAATATCAGAGAATTCTGCGGGGAAATAATCCAAATATTGTCCAACTTTATCCTTGACGCAAAGCTTCCCTGCTTTTTCTAGCAAAGCAATACAAAAAGCCGCGAATTGTTTTGAAACACTCGCCAAATAGAATTTGGTATTAGGTTTTACCGCCACAGCATGTTCAATGCTAGCTTGTCCAATATGACGCTGATAAATAATTTTATTGCCGTGGATAACCGCAACAGCGAATGCGCCTCCCTTTTTTTTATTCTCAACATTAACTAATTCATCTACTTTCTTGAGAAACAACTTAATCTTATCTGTAGATATAGTAAATTCCATCATTAACCTCCTTATTTTATTTAAGATTATAAAATTCTATCTTCCAACAACGTGAATTACTGATATAGAGATGAGGTTTGTCGGTATCAGGATCTAATTCAAAATCAATAATCAATCCAGTACTGGGAGAAAAATAACTCTTCCCGTAAATCCGCCGTAAGACTTCCTTTTTACCAGGATAGATAATCCCATCAATACCAATCCCATCGCCAACAGGCATAACAGAAATGACCGCCTCTGTTTCATGGCTATAATAATGCCCTGACAATCGTTGAATATCGACATCATCATCATCAATCATCTTTTTAAGATAAAAAACATTACCATTTTCATTAATCTGCTCCAGAGAGATAACATTGTCATTTTCAATGATGGGTCTGAATCGGATTTTGCCTCCTTCCTCTTGGAATGTACCGTCAGAGTTAAAAGTAATCGGATTGCCTTTTTCGAATAAATTACCCAATAAATAACAATCCTCTTTGGTGATAATATAAGGATAAGGCTCTACTCCTCGGAAAATACCGGTAATATCGATATCACTGGTTAGGCAATGCGGTTTTTCCTGTTCAATATGAGTGTTAAACAAGATATCAATATATTTATCCACCCATTTAGTCACCTCGACACCTGTTGCCGCGGTAATCGCGATACCTAATTTAACATCCGGTAAAATATAAACGTGAGACCTGAAACCAGCATAAGCACCACTGTGTTGTATTATCTTTTGCCCTTCGCGTTGGCTGATAATCAAACCGTAAGCATAATTATTGCGATTGCCATTGGTTAAATCTGGTGTACGGGATAATTGAGGCAGCAGATCCTGAACAACTGATGGTGAATAAAATGCTCTAATCCAACGACACAAATCGTTCACGGTGGAGTAGACCCCACCACCCCCCACAGCAGTATTGTTGATATCATCTCTTACCCACTGGTGCGGTTTTTCGTTATAAGCATAACCCATCGCCCGATCAGAAGTAATCTCAGTTACATCATCATAGAAAAAGGTATCTTTCATCTTTAATGGGACAAAAATATTTTCTTCCGCATATTTCCTCAACGATTTACCTGAAATTACGCTGACGATTTCCGCCAGTAAACTATAGCCTGTGTTGCAATAGAGATAATATTCTCCAGACGTGAAGTTAAGCGCCTGTTGCCGTTGAGTCAGTTTTCTCACCAAATCAATATGGCGGTGATCAAAATCTGAATTTTTGCCTGCCAGGCTATAAAGTAAAAATTCATCCCGTAACCCGCTGGTATGGTGAATAAGATGTTCAATGGTAATGTCAGAGAATTCTGCGGGGAAATAATCCAAATATTGTCCGACTTTATCCTTAACGCTGAGCTTTCCTTCTTTCTCTAATAAGGCTATGCAAAAAGCCGTGAATTGTTTTGAAACACTCGCTAAATAGAATTTAGTATTAGGTTTTACAGTTACAGCATGTTCAATGCTAGCTTGCCCAATATAACGCTGATAAATGGTTTTATTGCCGTGGGTCACAGCAACAGCAAGAGCGCCACCCTTTTTTTTATTTTCAATATTAACTAGTTCATTTATTTTCTTGAGAAATAATTCAATATTATCTGTAGATAATGTCAGTTCCACCATTAATTTCCTAATATTTAAAGTTATAAAAACAGGGCACATATATGCAATTTGGCAATACCACATATGCGGGCAGTACTATAAGGCGTAAACAACAAACATCCAAGTGATAATGATTATCATTTAATATGTAAATGACAATATAAAGTAACTGTGGATGAAAATAGAAATTAGCTAAACTTTACAAACAATTATTTTCTTACAGAAATCATTTTGGATCTAATACTTACAAAAACAGGCAGAACATAAATATAACTGTTCTGCCTAGGATGAAGTTTGTCTAGTAGAAAATATCTCCAGGCTCTCACAATAGCATCAATCCTATCCTTGTTAACGAAATACTGTTCTAAATTTGTATTTACTAACCTGAAAATTAAACTGCGATGAATTCCAAATTCAAGCAACGTGAATTACTGACATAGAGACGACATCTATTTTCATCAGGATAAAACTCAAAATCAATAATAAGATTAGTTCTTGTGGACAAATAACTATTCCCATAAATATGCCGCAAAACCTCCTTTTTTATAGGATGGACAATCCCATCAATATAAATATTTTCACCAGACGACATAACATTAACTATTGCCTCTGTTTCGTCACTATAATAGCGCCCTGACAATAGTTTAATATCGACACTATCTTCATTATTCATTTTTTTAAAATAAAAAATATTGCCATTTTCATCAATCTGTTCCAATGCGATAACATTGTCATTTTCAATTATCGGTCTGAATCGGGTTCTACCTCCTTGCTCCTGGAATGTACCGTCAGAGTTAAAAGTAATCGGGTTACCTTTTTCGAATAAATTACCTAAAAAATAAACATCTTCTTTGGTAATAACATAAGGATAAGACTCTATCCCCCGGAAAATACCGGTGATATCAATATTATCGGTTCGGTAATACGGTTTTTCTGGCCCAATATCGGTGTTAAGCAATATATCAATATACCGATCTACCCATTTAGCAACATCAACACCTGTTGCAGCCGTTATCACGATACCTAACTTAGTATCAGGTAAAATACAAATATTAGCTCTGAAGCCAGCATAAGCACCGCTGTGTTGTATTATCGTTTGCCCCTCTCGTTGGCTGATAATCAAACCGTAAGCATAATTGTTATGATTGCCATTGGTTAAATCTGGTGTACGGGATAATTGAGGCAACAGATCCTGAACAATCGATGGCGAATAAAACGCTCTCATCCAACGACACAAATCTCTCACGGTGGAGTGAACCCCTGCGCTACCCACCACGGAATTGTTGATATCGCTTCTTATCCACCGTTGCGAATCCTCATTATAAGTGTAACCCATCGCTCTGTTGGGGATAATCTCGGTTACATCATCGCAGATAAAAGTCTCTTTCATCTTTAATGGAGCGAAAATATTTTCTTCTGCATATTTTTTCAATGACTGGCCTGAAACCACACTGACGATTTCCCCCAGTAAATGATAGCCCGTGTTGCTATAAAGATAATATTCCCCTGTAGGGGCGTTAAGTGCTTGTTGTCGTTGGATCAGTTTTCTGACTAAATCAACATGGCAGTAATCAAAATCTGAATTCTTACCTGCCAGACCGTAAAGTAAAAATATATCCCGTAACCCGCTAGTATGATGAATAAGATGTTCAATAGTAATATCAGAGAAATGAGCGGGTAAATAATCCAAATATTGTCTGACCTTATCCTTGACGTTGAGCTTTCCTTCTTTCTCCAGTAAAACTATGCAAAAAGCCGTGAATTGCTTTGAAACACTCGCTAAATAGAATTTAGTATTAGGTTTTATAGCCACAGCATGTTCCATGCTAGCTTTCCCGATATGACGCTGATAAATGGTTTTATTACCGTGAGTAACCGCAACAGCGAGAGCGCCGCCCTTTTTTTTATTCTCAATATTAACTAATTCGTCTATTTTCTTGATAAATAATTTAATATTATCTGTAGATATTGTCAGTTTCATCATTATCTCCTAACATTTATAAAAAACAGACAAAACATAAATAGAATCCGAATTCTGGATAAGATATTGAACTAAACGCCAGTTCCAAGATCAGAATTTTAGACTAATAAAAAACTGCTCTAGGAAAGAACAGGCTATGGACAAGTTAGTTGAAATTTTCTGTGATGTCGATGATTTCTGCCGCTTTTTCATTCCTCAGTGGGAACGATTTTGTATCGAAAAGGGGTATCGCCAGCGTGTGAGCCAGCGAAATAATGACCATTTTGATCCTTTTTCACATGTCACATTATCGCAACTTGAAGGCTTTTTACCTGAAGTGTATCTGGCGATATCATCACAACGATTTTCCAACTTTACTCAGTTATACGCGTTTTATCGGTGTTGCTGCGTCTATTTTAGTGCCTCTGTGCAGTTATCTCACTAAATTAAAAGTAAAATCTACGGGGATTGCTTTTATTGATTCCACCCGTTTGTATGTTTGCCATAATATCAGCATTCCTCGCTATAAGGTCTTTGATGGTGTAGCCAAAACGAAGAAAAACATCAATGGGATGATTTTACAGATCCAAGTTACATTTGATTGTTAACCATCAGGGCAAAATTGTGGCGGCTACAGTGATCGCAGGCAACGTGGATAACGTGGATGAAAGAACTCGTTCATTAACTCATAGAAGGGCATCAAAGGGTATTTGAGCCAGGAACTCAGAAGAAGCTAGCAGAAACCGGCATCATCTTTATCACTAAAAAGCGACATAATATGAAAGCAGATGCGCTGGCAGAGTGGGATAAGATAATGTTATTAAAAGGTATATACCCGTCATCTTTCAAGTTGCCTCTTTGTTGGCTGCGCTCACTCACCCCGGTCACATAGTTCGCTATGCTCCCGGGGATTCGCTCCCTTGCCGTCGCGATGCATCTTGAAATCCATAGGGTATAGAAGCGATCCATGAGCAGTTAAAAACGATTTCTCAGATAGAATATTCACGCCGCCAGAGTATAAAAGGATTTCTGTTGACAGCTTTGAGTGGATCATTGCTTACTGTTTTAAGTTGAAGAAACCGTCCCCAGATATTTTCTATTCGGAAGAAGATAGCATAGTGACGGCTTAAAAAAATTCAGGTTAAATATAATAATTCTGTCTGGAACAAAGTGTATCTAATAGAAAATATCTTTAGTCCCTCAACAATATTAATTCTATCCTGCTAACGAAACTCTGTTCTAAACTTGTATTTACTAACCTGAAATTAAATTGCAACGAACTCCACATTCAAGCAACGTGCATTACCGATATAAAGACGAGGTTTATTTTCATCAGGATCAAATTCAAAGTCAATAACAAATTCAGTGCTGGGTGAGAAATAACTATTGCCATAAATATGTCGCAAAGCCTCTTTTTTTACAGGATGGATAATCCCATCAATATAAATATCATCACCAGACGATATAATATTAATTATTGCCTCTGTTTCGTGACTGTAATAGCGACCTGACAATAGCTGAATATCGACACTATCTTCATCATCCATCTTTTTCAAATAAAAAACGTTACCATTTTCATCAATATGCTCCAGTGCGATAACACTGTCATTTTCGATGACGGGTCTGAACTGAATTTTACTTCCTTCCTCTTGGAACGTACCGTCAGAATTAAAAATAATCGGATCACCTTTTTTAAATAAATTACCTAAAAAATAAACATCTTCTTTAGTAATAATATAAGGATAAGGCTCTATCCCGCGGAAAATACCGGTGATATCAATATCAATGGTTGGGAAATGTGGTTTTTCTGGTTCAATATGAGTGTTAAACAAGATATCCATATAATTATCCGTCCATTCACCAACATCAACATTGCTTGCAGCAGTCATCGCCATGCCTAATTTAGCATCCGGTAAAATACAAATATTCGCTTGGAAGCCAGCAAAGGTACCATTGTGTTGTATTATCCTTTGACCTTCACGTTGGTCGATAATCAAACCGTAAGCATAATTGTTACGATTGCCATTGTTTAAGTCTGGTGTACGGGATAATTGTGGCAGTAGATCCTGAACAATAGATGGAGAATAAAACGCTCTAGCCCAACGACATAAATCATTCACGGTGGAATGAACCGCGGCACTACCCATCACAGAATTATTGATATCGCTTCTTGCCCACTGTTGCGAATTCTCATTATAAGTGTAACCCATCGCCCGATTAGAGATAATCTCGGTTACATCATCACAAATAATGGTATCTTTCATCTTTAATGGCGCGAAAATATTTTCTTCTGCATATTCTCTTAACGACTTACCTGAAGCCACGTTGACGATTTCCCCCAACAAATAATAGCCCGTATTACTATAAATATAATATTCCCCAACGGGGGCGTTCAATGTCTGTTGTCGTTGGACCAATTTTTCCATCAAATCAGCATTGCAGTAGTCAAAACTCGAGTTTTTACCTGCCAGACTATAAAGTAAAAATACATCCCGTAATCCACTGGTGTGATGAATAAGATGCTCAATGGTAATATCCGAGAAATGTTCGGGTAAATAATCCAAATATTGTCTGATTTTATCCTTAACGTTGAGCTTTCCTTCTTTCTCCAGCAAAGCTATGCAAAAAGCCGTGAATTGTTTTGAAGCACTCGCTAAATAGAATTTAGTATTAGGCTGTATAGCAACAGCATGTTCCATGCTAGCTTGCCCGATATGACGCTGATAAATTATCTTATCATCATGGATAATAGCAACAGCGAGAGCGCCGCCTTTTTTTTCATTTTCAATATTAACCAGCTCATCTATTTTATTGATATACAACTGAATATTATCTTTAGATATCATCGATTCCACCATGAATTTCCCTATTTAAGATTGAAAAACAGAATATATATATACGACTTGATAGCAATACATATATGGGCAGTACTGTAAGGCGTAAACAAGAAATATCCAAGTAATCATGACCATCATTTAATGTGTGAATGACAATATAAAGTAACTGCGGATGAAAATTAAAATTAGCTAAATTTTATAAACATTATTTTCTTTCAGAAATAATTTTAGGATTTAATGTTTACAAAAAAAAGACAGAACATAAATATAATTGTTCTGCCTGGAACAAAGTGTATCTAATAGAAAATATCTTTAGGCCCTCAATAGCATTAATTCCATCCTGCTAGATGAACGCTATTTTAAATTTGTATTTATTCACTAGTCAATTAAACTGTAACGAATTCCACATTCAAGCAACGTGCATTACCGATATAAAGACGAGGTTTATTGGTATCAGGATCAAGTTCAAAATCAATAACAAACTCAGCACTGGGAGAGAAATAACTATTGCCATAAATATGTCGCAAAGCCTCTTTTTTTACAGGATGGATAATTCCATCAATATAAATACCATCACCAGACGATATAATGTCAATTATCGCCTCTGTTTCGTGACTATAATAGCGTCCTGACAATAGTTGAATATCGATACTATCTTCATCGTCCATCTTTTTCAAATAAAAAACATTACCATTTTCATCAATATGATCTAGTGCGATAACACTGTCATTTTCAATGACGGGTCTGAACTTAATTTTACCTTTTTCCTCCTGGAATGAACCGTCAGAGTTAAAAATAATCGGGTTACCTTTTTTAAATAAATCACCTAAAAAATAAACATCTTCTTTGGTAATAATATAAGGATAAGGCTCTATCCCGCGGAAAATACCGGTGATATCAATATCATTAGTTAAGCAATGTGGTTTTTCTGGCTCAACATGGGTATTAAACAATATATCAATATACTTATCCGTCCATTCACCAACATTAACATTGCTTGCAGCAGTCATCGCCATACCTAATTTAGCATCTGGTAAAATAAAAACATTAGCTCTAAAGCCAGCATAGGTACCACTGTGTTGTATTACCCTTTGCCCTTCACGTTGGTCTACAATCAAACCGTAAGCATAATTGTTACGATTGCCATTGGTTAAATCTGGTGTACGGGATAATTGAGGCAGTAGATCCTGAACAATTGATGGCGAATAAAATGCTCTAGCCCAACGACATAAATCATTCACGGTGGAATGAACCGCTGCACTACCCATCACAGAATTATTGATATCGCTTCTTACCCACTGTTGCGAATTCTGATTATAAGTGTAACCCATCGCCCGATTAGAGATAATCTCGGTTATATCATCACAGATAATAGTATCTTTCATCTCTAATGGAGCGAAAACATTTTCTTCTGCATATTCTTTCAACGACTTACCTGAAACTACATTGATAATTTCCCCCAACAAATAATAGCCCGTGTTGCTATAAATATAATATTCCCCGGTGGGGGTGTTAAATGTCTGTTGTCGTTGGATAAGTTTTTCCACTAAATCAGCATTGCAGTGGTCAAAACTCGAGTTTTTACCTGCCAGACCATAAAGTAAAAATACATCCCGTAACCCACTGGTATGGTGAATAAGATGCTCAATAGTAATATCACAGAAATGCGCGGGTAAATAATCCAAATATTGTCCGATTTTATCCTTAACATTGAGTTTTCCTTCTTTCTCCAACAAGGCTATGCAGAAAGCCGTGAATTGTTTTGAAGCACTCGCTAAATAGAATTTAGTATTAGGCTGTATAGCAACAGCATGTTCCATGCTAGCTTGCCCGATATGGCGCTGATAAATTATCTTATCATCTTGGATAATAGCGACTGCGAGAGCGCCACCTTTTTTTTCATTTTCAATATTAACTAGATCATCTATTTTATTGATAAACAACTGAATGTTATTTTTAGATATCATCGATTCCATCATTAATTTCCTTATATTATGTTATAAAACAAGACATATATATGCAGTCTGATAGCAATATATATGTGGGCAGTACTGTAAGACGGAAATAATCAACATCCAAGCAATAACTATTATCATTTAATATATAAAGAGAAACAGAAAGTGACTGCGGTCAAGATAAATTCATACTAGCCGTGATTCGCTACCAGCAATTATTTCAGAACTCATATTTAAATCCAGAATTAAATAACCTGTTATTATTCACAATTATAGAAATGATGGGGAGAAAGGGGGGAATACAAGCAAGATGCATGCACACACTGTGATTAATGTTAACCTAAAAGTAACTGTGTGCATGCAGGTATTTATCTCTAGCATTTACATCCGACGTATATAAATGTAGAGGCATATTTAGCATGGTCAAATATTGGGAGAACTTTCAATCCTATAATCACTTTTATACCCCAATACACAACTCGCATAAAAGTGGCTACCATATGAAAGATATTTAATGCAAACATGACTGCATCCCAAAGGGAATATCTCCAGATAGCCATCATTATTTCCTAGTCAAGATAAGACTGTAAAGTTCCGCGCCGTCTTACATCCACGGTTGCACAATGGAAGGAACCGCCGAACGTATTAAAATTCCTGAAATTACATGGAATCGGCGTGAAGCCCCAGCGTTTCATTGCAGCGATCATTGGCTCATCCTGCCTTTCAACAATCACCCGCTGCTCATCCAACATCAGAATATTCATGTTGATCCATTTACTGGTCGTATACAGAGGATGGTCATCAGGAATAACCGGATGAGGCGCATGTAATACATCCCATTTCCTAAATAGTTCAGGAACTTTTAACACCTTTTCTGGGTTAATCAACAGTTTTCCTGGCGCCATAGGAACAAAGGTGGCATCAATGTGCATAGGGTTATCATCGTTAAATTCAAAAACATGAATACGATATTCATCACCTATATGACGACGAAGCCATTCAATACCAAATTCATTTGTGACATGGCTCTTTTGAGCAATGATATCTCGCCCACACCGGATAAAATCCGCAGCATCAAAAGTCGGTTCAAACTCAGTTATAGCAAGGGGAACACGATCCCTGCCATTAGGCTGATGCCATTCGAAATTATATTGTTCCTCGATCAACTGTGGCTTTGGCCCGGCGCTCCATTTCGCACCTTTCTTAAAGTAATCTTTAAGTAAAGTCTTATATGCCGCCGTTTCAAAATAACGGGAACGCCATGCTAGCGGGCATTCAATAATATCATTTCCAATAACTAACAGCACATCGCGAGGCATTGCACAATAAAACCCTGTACTACTCCAGCCTGGTGCGCCAAATACCTGAGATTGGTCTTGCGGATCTGGGCGACGTACTGTCACACCTTCACCTCTAAGAATATGGACAAACTCTTCTAATTCTCTAGATGCTGCATCAATTTGCTCTTGCGGAAATGACCGACCTGCATACCGATGAAAATTTTCAATCTGATTCGATGGTAGTATCGGTTCTATCGCCATATGCCAGCCGGGAAATCTGGCGCCATCAACTACACCGACAATAACCTCCTCAAGTGGGTCCCATTCATTAAAAGAACAAACGGGGGAAGAAACCTTACAATTACTATCTGTTACATTTGAATCAAGCATGTCGTCTCCTGATATTATAAATATTATGTCGCTTTAAAACTATAACAATTGTATTAATCGCGACCCTATTTCCATCAATATAAACCTCTTAGAAGAAATTCAATTTAAATATGTCATCATACATAATATTATGGATTTACATCTCTTTCTGTTAAAAAAATCAAATTAACTATAATTTTTTTAGATCTAATAAATCCAACAATAAATCATAATATTGGTTATTTAAAACAGTAAAAACTGTCAAAAAATTTATTTTTCCGTTATAAAACGTTCAACTAAGGTGATAATATACAATACAACTTTATAGTTTCACTGTAATTTTATAACGCTAAAATAAGAATATAAATTTGTCTGCGAGCAATAATATATGGACATTTAAATTTGTAAAGGAATTAAATTTAAGGATTGTAAAATAGAGTTAATGTGACTGTTTTTTATATCATTATTAACTGATAAATATTAACACAGATAAACAAATGAAAATTCATTTATAATAACATTGTTTTTTTGATTATATAATAATTCAATCCAATATAAACAAAGGCAGAACAGTAATATTACCATTCTGCCTGTAGTTAATTGTATTTAATAAAAATACATTTAGGATTTGAATAAAATCAGTTTCATTACACAAAGAAATATTACATTTAATTTCAATCGGTAATAATACGGCATTTGATAACTGATTATATTACTTAAATCAAACCCAGTTATTCTAAGAAATCTTTTATCTCACGCACTCATTTAGAAATTTAATAAATACCTCTTAAATTTCAACACCTACTATATATTTCATCTTAGTAAGATTACTTTTTGCGACTTTTACTTTTACATCTAATTTTTCATGAAGAACACGTAACAGAGAAAGATAGAGCAGCACAATCTTGTCTTTATCTTTATCATCAACTAGCAATAGATGAAAATCATCAACCACGCCTAAAATATTCAGACTAACGATAACTGAACTGGGTGACAGAATATCAATATTGACCTTCTCTACCTTACCCACTTTAAGCTCATCATCTACAATCAGATCTTCATGTAGCAAAATATCTTTCTTAATAATCATAATATAAACTCCAAAATTTAATCTAACCCGTTGATAAATAACTTATATCACTCCAGAATACATATAATAAGCTATTCATCTTGACCATATGAAATTGTAACCATTTTCACTAGAAAACAAGGTGTTTATCAGGAATTTATCCAGCACTTAGATAACATATACAGCATTTTTTATGCCGTATTGACGCTTTATCTAATACATATAACTATAGATGCCATTAATGTATTGTCAATAAAATAAAAAAATAAATTTAATTAATTTAAAATCAATATTTTATTACCCAACAAAAAATAAAAAAGATATGACATCCTGTAATGAACAGGATATTTTAGTAATTTTTTCCATTGAACATAATGACAGACATGAATAATAATGAGGAATAAACAGCTATTTCCCTCTACGAGTTAAAAGATAAAATCGATAACATCATCTCAAAAACAGAGATAATTTATAACATTTTAATACTATATTTTGTGGAAATAAAAAGCGGTATATTAATCAAGTGATGATTTATAAGCAGAATTATAATAACATTCTATCTTCCCATTATAACAACAAGAATATAAAATAAATCTCAAACAATTATCTTATTAAATTGACCATGAGACATTAATTATCACTTTATTATTTATTAAAAATTAAATATAACCACCCTCAGTGAAATAGATTTACTTTAATCAAAGTAAATATGAAACTAACAACAATTACTATGCCGAAATAATATTATAAAAACGTGGTGTCAATGTTAACTATACCACGCCTTTATTATCAAACTTAATATCATTCCCCCATATGGAAAAACAGACGAATTAATACTATTTAAATGATCGAGGCTTATCTATAATCCCTAGATAACCAATTCTTTATATCCTCAACAATAGGAGTAATCTGCAAAATACCTTCACTATTTCTAAATCCATGACTTAGACCCGGGTATTGATAAAAGGTAATATTATCTTTCTTTAATTGCTCTTCCATTTTTATCGCCGAACTAGCGCTGACTGAATTATCATTTAGTGTTTGAATAATCAATATAGGTCTTTTAGTCTGACTTAACACTTTATATTGATCAATACCAAGAGAGACTCTCCACCAATTAGCACCGTGATTGCTCATTTCTACGTGACCCATATTATTCCCAGTCGCTACTTTTTGCTGAAAATCCCTAAATCCTTTAATTTCTTCATCGATATGTTCCGATGGTATCTCACTCTTCATACTATGAATAATATCATCAGCGAAATACTGCCCCCCACCATTCAGTGACACAGTTTTATCAATATAATTGACTTGTGATGTAATCAAATTCGCAACGACTGCCCCTTCACTACCTCCCAGAATAATGATCTTGTTATATTTATTCTGATGTTTCAAATAACTAATGATCTGAATATAATCCTCAACCCGCTGTTCTGGCGTATCCAGTCTCATATAAGCCTTGGGGCAATCTGAACGCTCAACAGCATCAGACCAAGGGAGTGATGCATTAATGCCATATTTTTCCACAGTCAAAACATCACTACTGGGATAAATATCACTGAATGTGTCATTCACAAATTTATTATTAGCGATGCTATTACAATCAGAACCTTGTATCAGCACCAATAGATTCTTACCTCCCCTTTGCTTAAGATAGTAAGTTATTTCACTACCATCATGACGGAAAAACTGTTTATGCGTATTTGTATTTGAGTAAGCGAAACCTATACAACATGAAAAAAGCAGAACAGACGTCAGAATTTTCTGTCGTAAATTAAAACAATATGCTCTCATTAATCTCTCCTTTAACTGACATATACAAAGACCACAAATTGACGATATTGTTCCTGTCAGTAAGGATTTTTAAAATTTGAAAGCAAGGTTCAGCGTTTTTTTACCCCAGTTGTTAACTATAATCATTAAAACATCCATACATTTGGAGATAAGAAATGAAAAACGATAAACATGCTCAAGCAAAGAAAATATTAGATGACCCTCGTTGGCAAGACATTCTCAATAAAAATCCTGAACCTGATATTCCATTTGTTTATTGCGTACTGACAACCGGTATCTATTGCCGCCCATCTTGTTCTGCACGTTTCCCAAAACCTGAAAATATTCTATTCAAAGATACATGGCAGGAAGCGGAACAATCTGGCTTCAGAGCCTGCCAGCGCTGTCGACCAAATTCAGCATCTCTTGATGAACAAAATATTAAGAGAATTGTTCAAGCTTGCCGATTAATTGAAACATCAGAGGAATATAGCAACTTAAAGGTATTGGCAGCTCAAATTGGACTCAGTGAGTTTCATTTTCATCGGCTTTTTAAAAAACAGACTAGCCTGACTCCTAAACAATATGCCGATTTACACAAAGAAAAACGACTACGCCACTACCTAACCGAATCAAAAGATTCTGTTACCCATGCGATCTACAATGCCGGATATGGTTCTAGCAGCCGCGTTTATGAAAAGGCTGAAAACATATTGGGAATGCTCGCGTCTCAGTATAAAAAAGGAGGAAAAAACCATACTATCCATTTCGCTATTGGAACTTGCCGCCTTGGTGAAATTCTTGTTGCTCAAACTGACAAAGGGATATGTGCTATATCCTTGGGAGACGATGAAGAACAACTTATCCATAAACTACAAGATATGTTTCCTGAAGCAGAATTGATTGGTGGAGACAGTAATTTTGAAAATACAATCGCTTATGTTATCGGCTTTATTGAACAGCCTAAACCGCAATTTAATCTGCCATTGGACATTCAAGGCAGCGCATTCCAAAAACAAGTTTGGTTGGCGCTACAGAAAATTCCCATTGGTCAAACAATAAGTTATCAAAAACTTGCTGAATATATCGGTTATCCTAAAGCTGTGCGGGCAGTCGCTAATGCCTGTGCAGCGAATAAACTAGCGGTAGCCATTCCATGCCACCGTGTAATACGTACTGATGGCGCCATATCGGGATATCGTTGGGGTATTGAACGCAAAAAAACGCTTCTAGAACAAGAGAAAAAACAATCACAGTGATATCCAGGATATTAAAATGCAAACAACTTTATCCACAAAAATCGTATTACCCGATAATTATCATACCCACGATTTTTTCGCTTTTCATCAAAGGGATAAACAAAATATCGCTGAAATTGTGGAACAGGATAAAGTCCAAAAAGGGATCATGTGGGATGGCAAGCCTGCGGAATTAATCATCGCTATTAATGCAAAAACCGCATATATACAACTTAAGGTTGATGATGACACAACAGACTCTGATGAGCGCTTATCTGCTTTAGCATCACATATGCTAGGACTCCTACAGCCTGTTCATCTATTTGAGTGTTTATATAAGGAACATCCGATTATTGGTTCACTTATTGCCAGACAATTAGGTCTAAGAATTTATCAATCGGCCACACCATTTGAAGCATTAAGTTGGGCGGTTATTGGCCAACAAATTAGCGTCAGTGCCGCTATATCTATTCGTAGGAGATTTATTCAGACCGTGGGAGTTCAGCATTCTTCTGGGCTATGGTGTTTTCCAACATCTAAACAAATACTCAATCATTCGGAAGAGGAATTACGCCAATGCGGATTTTCTGCCAGCAAAGCTAATGCATTGATCCACTTAAGCCAATTAATTGAATCTGGCAAATTAACATTATCCATCTCTAATAGTGAGACAGATATTCAACAGCTAACAAATAATTTACTCGCGATAAAAGGCATTGGTATGTGGACAATTAACTATTCCCTGTTACGAGGATTCAACTATTTAAATGGCTCATTACATGGCGATGTCGCAGTAAGACGTAATATCCAAAAATTGTTTAATCAAAATGAAAAAGTTTCCGCAGAACAAGCAGAAAAATGGCTGGCAGATTTCTCTCCCTGGAAAGCTCTATTAGCCGCGCATTTATGGCGACAAGAATCAAGTGCAGGATATTGATGTTGTTGTTAGTTTTCATTTTGTAGTTGGTATGGTACATCGCTGCTATTGAACGATTAACTCTGAAAATAATTCTTTTTGTGCATAGAAATTCCACGATAGGGCTTTCAAGGTTTTTTGGGCATCAAAATATTGTAATATTTACTCATTTACTTTTTGAGTAATTTATTAGATTTCTAAAACTCCTAAATATAATATCGACAATCTTGTCTATAAAATAAGGAGGATTTTCCTCCTTATCAGTGCATATTTAGCAAACAAGTTTTAGCTTAGGGTAAACAATACTTCGAAACTCAGCCGGAATCTTTTCCTTAATATCTGCTAAAATTCTGTTATCTGCTCCAATAACCTCTATAAGTTCATTAATAATAGAGTCTAATTTCTCAGCTCTATCCCATTGAACTTTATAAGCCCCCGCATTTATCTTTTGCTCTACTTTCTGTAATTGTTTATTTTCTTTATATACATATTTCATTTTAATAATATTCACTTCGTTATCTATATTTTCTTTATAGGTGATAATCATATGGATATCATTAGATTTCTTTATGGTTTCAATGCTGTCGTATTCACTCTCAAAAATAGCAGTTATGAGCTCATCGGGTTGAACACCTCTCACCAAACAAAAGGCTACCATTCTTTCTATAATCTCGTTTACTTTTAATGAGCCGATCATCGTATCATCCTCTTAACTTCTTCAAGTATCCCCGCTATTGCATCTATTGATTTTAGCAATGTTTTATTATCCCGATCCTTAACCGTCCCGTATATCTTGGATAATTTACTATTAAATATAACATCACAATTCACCCAAAAATTATCCTCTAAAACCTCTTGCGTTTTTCGTATACTATCTTTAGTAACAAGCCCAGGAGTTATAATGAGAACTCTTTTATTTGATACGCCATATGGCGTAATAGAAATCAAACCACTCTTCCCTGTACCTGTAGGTAGTACTACTAATGCTTCTTTATTATCTGGTTGACTAAAATAGTCTCTAATCTTGATGTATGCCTCAATTTGAGGCGTTCTTAATTTCTTATTTCCCTCAATATTAACTGCTGTATTAAAAAAATAAGTCATACATACTTCCCTTATTCCAACAATTATCGCCATAAATATTAAAATGATTTACTTGCATATCACTGCAATATCTCTCTGCATTCATAAAGAGAATAGTCGACATATCGTGACCAATAGCACGTATTTTAAATAAATTGATTTACACTCTCGTTGATAATTATTTTATTTACGTTATCTATTATAATGAAAACCTAATAATATCTTACAGTATTTAATTTTTATTAATAATTTTACCATGTAAAGAAATGACTATGATGATGCTATATCTTCATACATTCTATAAGATTTACCCATAAATTAAAAATGGATTTTCTAATTTCAACACGAGCCGATGAGTCATAAATTTAATGTAATTAATTGATTTTTAATATTTTATATATATCAATAGGTTTTATACACATTCCTATATACAGGATCTCTGGAATAGGCAAGTGTTAACTCTGGAAAAGAATTTTAATCTTTTCTATCAGGATAAATATCACTGAACGTATTACTCACAAACTTACTATTAGCGATCCTATTACAATCATAACCTGTATAAGCACCAACAAATTCTCATTGAGAGTAAAGAGAACTTTTTATTAATATCCTTTAACCACACGAGCACGACGGGAAGATTACTGCCGCTTCGTCCGCCTCAACTTTTATAGATCAAAGGATATCTTTGGCTCCGTTTAGCGATAAGCCCGTATTTACAAGGTTGATCAAAGCTGAAAATAAAATAAGGATATTATTATGACTATTGCTCTCGGGATTAATATCGCTAAATATAGATCCTGCTTTATGGAATCATGATAAGGAAGCAGTTCTTTCAGAGGACCTGAACGGCTAGCACCGTTTTGGATTTGGGATGTGTTGTTAACAGTGTCTTTGTGAGTTCATGGCATCTTACGGACTCGCCCTTAGGTAAGTCCGTATTAAGTTGTTGAATCAATTACTGACACCTATCTGTTTCATAAGCTCGCCCTCGTCCCAGAACAGATACTCTTCATCCATAACGACGCCTTCAAATCCTTTCGCTTTGACTTTGGTCCAGTGCCCAAGCGTTGCCATAGGGAGGTGATACGATTTACCTGTAGGTTTGATAACCTTACCACCACCCAGATCCATAGGTTTCGTAAATGTTCCATCAGTAAATCCCGTTACAGCAGTCCATTCTCCATCATTTGTACCAAACCGCACCGGGTGCTCTGTGATTCGGTTGTCAGGGGCAAATGTCCACATATACTTCAGATCGTCAATGTGCTTTTGAATGCCCTTGGTAGTATGACCATCAGGATAGTGAACAATAATGTCCATTGCATGGCTCTTATGTAGCTCCCACCATCTTTGGTTTGTATAGACATTGAAATCAAGGTCGTCAAAGTTAGCCAGATTCTTTGCCAGAACTGCGGACATACCTTTAACTTTAGGTGCGGGTTGGTTTACTTTCGTGCCGGGCCAATTGTTCTGCACCGCAAACGCAACTGGGCTGGCAGTAAACAGTAAAAGTGTGAATAACGATAACCTCTTGCGACTTTTCATGGTCTTTCCTCTTTGTTAGTACTAAAGGAACTAAAAGATTGTTCTGTAACAAATTAAGTACTGTTGGTCCCCCTTACATTGGATAGATTAAGAATGATAGCTCATCAGTTTGCTTGACCTTGATTAGATGGAGCAGAACCCTCCAAAACAACATGATTTAATCAAGGAGTAAGTAACTAAATTGACTCACACACCGGATAACTATCGTATAGAAAGTCATCAAATCTTCCCGATACTACGCCTAATAGAAAAGCATGTAAATAGTCACATTAAGTAATTATAACGATAAAAAACAAACCAACGCCGATTGGCCGTTTCGATCACAGAGGTCGCATTTGATGATTAATTTATTGATTTAGCGTTGATAATTTGTTTTGGATAAATGAGTAACCCCCATAAGCACCCCCAAATGACTTTGATCAGGTATTCCTGGAGCGTCTGGCGAAATTGAGCGCCTCGGGGAGAGCGGACACGGTAACCGACAGCAAGAATGACGGGCAAGCTGTAGTGAAGCATATTGCGGCTTACCTGATGATTTCCTTCCTGTTGAACTTGTAAGTAAGACTTACAGGTTGCATTTTGTTCAAGCTCGCTTTCTTCGTAGATCGCTTTAATGTGTTGTGTAATGGCTTGGGGAGTGACCTGGTAAAGGTTCACAATGGTTGCTTGAGGTAGCCACAATGTCTCTTGCTCAAAGCGGCATTCAACACGCACTTCGCCGTCATCACTGGCAAACATAATAAATTCGCCTGCCAGAGATTGGGATAAATGCGTATCTGTCATGCCGCCTCCGCTTTAATCTGACTCACAACGCTGTAATCCGCTTAGTATGCCAGGGATCTATGTTGAAGCTCATTACCCGTATAGCGTTTATTTTGCTAGCAACGGTTGATGTGAGTTGACTACAGTAGAATAATTTTGCTTATTTTTCTGGTGTTACAAGGGATTTGTTGACGCCAGGAGAGTTTACAAGAGGCTAATTGGCGGAAGATCACAGGAGTCGAACCTGCCAGAGACCGCTGGCGGCCTCATCTGGATTTGAAGTCCAGCCGCCCCACCGGGGACGATGATCTTCCATATAAATACAAAGAATTATGAAAGGGAGCTAATCATAGCGCATATTATCTGGCTTCTGAATCCGTTTGCTAAAATCATTCTCAATTTCCTAAAAAGCATTAAATTTTATTGTTCATAAACTCAACATTCGCGTTGAGTTTGTCGAATTTTACCTACATCTTATTAGCCGATACCCATTACGATACAGGGTTGCTCCGCTCAGCAATGTATCTAAACACATAAAAAAGGACGCTTTATATGACTAATCCGTTACTCGTTCCATCAGGTTTACCAAAATTTTCTTCTATTAAACCAGAACATGTTGTTCCGGCTGTAAAAGAGGTGATTGCCAATTATCGCCAAATCGTGGAAAAAATCTTAGCTGAAAATACCGTTTTCACTTGGGATAATCTGTGTCAACCACTGGCCGAAGCCACTGATAAACAGTCTCGTGCATGGTCACCCGTCAATCATCTGAATTCAGTTAAAAACAGCCCAGAACTGCGCGCCGTCTATGAAGAAAGTTTGCCGTTACTGTCCGAATTCAGTACCTGGTTAGGTCAGCATAAGGGATTATATCAAGCCTATAAGTCACTACGTGAAAGCGCGGAGTTTGAGAAGCTCTCTGTGCCTCAACGCAAAGTTGTCGAAAATGCTCTACGTGATTTTAAACTGTCAGGTATTGGTCTGCCTGAAGAGAAGCAGAAACGCTATGGCGAGATCAGTGCACGTTTGTCAGATTTAAGTTCACAATTCAACAATAATGTGCTTGATGCCACTATGGGCTGGACTAAATTAATTACTAATGTGAAAGATCTGTCCGGTCTGCCTGAAAGCGCAATTGCCGCCGCTAAAGCACAGGCAGAAGCCAAAGGACAAAAAGGCTGGCTACTGACTCTAGAAGCACCAAGTTATCAGCCAGTTATCACCTATGCAGATAACCGTGAACTGCGTCGGGAAATTTATTATGCCTACAATACCCGCGCATCCGATCAAGGCCCAAATGCAGGTAAATGGGATAACAGCGAAGTGATCGCCGAAACTCTCGCGCTGCGCCATGAACAGGCGCAATTGCTTGGCTTAAAAAATTATGCTGAACAATCCCTTGCAACCAAAATGGCAAAAACTCCTAAGGAAGTGTTGGATTTTCTGAATGATTTGACAAAACGCGCGCGTCCACAGGGAAAAAAAGAAGTAGATGAATTAAAAAGCTTTGCTAAATGGCATCATTGCGCCCATAAGCTGGAAGCCTGGGATATGACTTATTATGGCGAAAAACAAAAACAGTACGAATTCTCTATCAATGATGAGCAATTACGTCCTTATTTCCCAGAACAAAAGGCTGTTGAAGGGCTATTCGAAGTTATTCGCCGTATCTATGGTATTACTGTCAAAGAGCGCCATGATGTAGAAACCTGGCATCCGGATGTCCGTTTCTTTGATCTGTATGATGACACCAATGAGCTGCACGGTAGCTTCTATATGGATCTGTACGCACGTGAGAATAAACGTGGCGGCGCCTGGATGGATGAGTGTATCAGCAAAATGCGTCGTTCCAACGGCGAACTGCAAAAGCCTGTCGCTTATCTGAACTGCAACTTCAATAAACCTGTTGGCGATAAACCAGCGCTGTTCACTCACGGTGAAGTCAACACGCTGTTCCACGAGTTTGGTCACTGTCTACACCTGATGCTGACCCAGATTGAAACTGCCGGCGTTTCTGGTACTAATGGTGTACCGTGGGATGCGGTAGAAATGCCAAGCCAGTTCATGGAGAACTGGTGTTGGGAACCAGAAGCACTAGCATTTATCTCTGGTCACTACGAAACTAAAGAACCTCTACCACAAGCCATGCTAGATAATCTGTTAGCAGCAAAAAACTATCAGGCTGCGATGAAGATTTTGCGTCAGCTTGAGTTTGGTCAGTTCGATTTCCGTCTGCATGTTGAGTATGATCCGAAGAAAGGCGCTCAGACCATGAAGACCTTAAAGGAAGTGAGGAAATTGGTCTCCGTAGTGCCTTCACCTGAATGGGGCCGTTTCCCACACTCATTCACCCACATCTTCTCCGGTGGTTATGCCGCAGGTTACTATAGTTATCTATGGGCTGATGTGTTAGCAGCCGATGCTTACTCTCGCTTTGAGGAAGAAGGCATTTTTAACCGCGAAACCGGGCAATCTTTCCTAGATAACATTTTATCCCGTGGCGGTTCCGAAGAGCCAATGGAGCTGTTCAAGCGCTTCCGTGGCCGTGAACCAAAACTGGATGCAATGCTGCGCAAGGCCGGTATTAAAGGGTAATTTAAGGTGGGAATCTGTTTAATCTGTGAACAAGGCGCTGATAACAGCGCCTTATCTCAACTAGCGGAGCGCTGGGGGTTGGCGCATGACGAAAACGCTATTATGGCGCTGGTCCTTACCCCTCAACGCCTTGAACTTCGTAAACGGGATGAGCCAAAGCTAGGCGGCATCTATGTCGATTTTGTATCAGGCACAATGGCACATCGTCGCCGTTTTGGCGGCGGACGCGGCGAAGCAGTCGCTAAAGCCGTAGGGATCAAAAAAGATTACCTGCCAACAGTCGTGGATGCTACCGCCGGCCTGGGGCGCGATGCCTTTGTGCTGGCATCACTGGGTTGCCATGTAAGAATGTTGGAACGCCATCCTGTGGTCGCGGCATTACTGGATGACGGGCTGCAACGGGGTTATCAGGATGAAGAAATTGGTAGCTGGTTGCAAGAGCGCATGATACTGCTCCATGCCTCTAGCATCACAGCACTGGCCGATATCACGCCGCCACCCGATGTCGTTTATCTTGATCCTATGTATCCACATAAGCAGAAAAGCGCACTGGTGAAAAAAGAGATGCGAGTGTTCCAATCTCTGGTTGGCGCGGATGAAGACGCCGATAATTTGTTATCCCCTGCACGCGCTTTGGCAAAACGCCGCGTCGTGGTAAAGCGGCCTGATTATGCAGAACCCTTAGCTGGAATTGCCGCATCAGCGGCTATCGCCACAAAAAATCACCGTTTTGATATTTATCCTTGTTAAAAAAATCAGCCGTATATTGCGGCTGATATCTTTTAACCTACAGAATACCTTGAGCAAGCATGGCGTCGGCAACTTTCACAAATCCAGCAATATTCGCTCCCTGAACATAATTGATCTGTTTGCCCTCGCCGCCATACTCAACACAAGCGTGGTGAATATCTAGCATGATGTGATGCAAACGTGCATCCACTTTTTCCGCCTTCCAGCCTAAACGGGCCGCATTCTGTGCCATTTCCAGACCAGACGTCGCCACTCCACCAGCGTTGGCGGCTTTACCCGGCGCGAATAGCACACCAGCTTCAATAAAGGCTTCCGTCGCTGAAATAGTTGCTGGCATATTCGCCCCTTCAGCAACAGCTTTAACGCCATTCTTGATAAGAACCTTAGCCGCATCCAAATCCAGCTCATTCTGGGTGGCACATGGCAAAGCGATATCAACCGGCACAGACCAAGGCTGCAATCCTTTCAAGAAAGTCAGACCGCGCTCTCTGGCATATTCTTCCACACGGCCATAACGTTGGTTTTTTATCTCTTCAAGATGGGCCAGCTTCTCCGGTGTGAAACCTTCCTCATCAATTAAGGTACCGCCGGAATCAGAAGCGGTTACCACTTTCGCTCCCAATGCCATGCATTTTTCAATCGTATATTGCGCGACATTTCCTGCACCAGAAACCGATACGCGCATACCTTCAAACCCCATGCCATGACGTTTCAACATGGCATTGACGAAATAGACCAGACCATAGCCAGTCGCTTCCGGGCGAATCAAACTGCCGCCAAAAGAGAGACCTTTGCCAGTAAATACACAAGCCGTGTTGTTAGAAAGCTTTTTCATCATTCCTGACATAAAAGCCACTTCACGGCCACCCACACCAATATCACCGGCGGGAACATCGGTATCCGGCCCCAAATGACGGTACAATTCTGTCATTAATGCCTGACAAAAACGCATCACTTCGCCCTGACTTTTTCCTTTAGGATCAAAATCTGAACCGCCTTTACCACCACCCATTGGTAAAGTTGTCAGTGCATTCTTCAAGGTTTGTTCAAAGCCCAGGAATTTCAGAATGGAGAGGTTCACCGATGGATGAAAACGCATACCACCTTTATATGGCCCAATAGCTGAGTTGAACTGCACTCGCCACGCACGGTTTACCTGAACTTTACCCTGATCATCCACCCAACAAACCCGGAACTGGATAACCCTTTCTGGCTCCACCATACGCTCCAGTAGGCTATGTTCACGGTATTTCGGGTTTTGTTCAAGAAACGGCCAAAGAGAGGTGAATACTTCCCGGACAGCCTGGAGATATTCTGGTTGATATTCATCCCTGCGTTGAATCGATCCAAGAAATGAAGACAAAGATAGTAAACAGCTCATTTAGTTATTCCTTATTTCTACTTCGGTTGTGATGGACCTCAGCCATCTTCTAATAATTATTTTTGTCGAAAATGTGAGGTAAGTTGTGTTTGCCCTTTGAATATATCACTGTTCTATATTCATCTTTCAAGAAGTTTTTTCGCAGAAAGGTAAAAAAAATTTCTTGATTGCACCGGACGTAAACCAAATAGCACTCCATTTCACCCAAAAAAACGCCTGCATAAGCAGGCGATTTTATCGAATAACTTTTCAATCTGTTGTCATTCATCATCACGCAGAGGAACAATCAGCATATCAACATGAACCGTGTTAATTAACTGACGAGCAGAAGACATCAATTTGCTCCAGAAATCCTGATGATGACCACAAACAACCATATCTATGTCATATTTCTTAATTGCATCAACGAGTACTTGCCCCAGATCACCGCTACCACTCAGGGTCTCCTGAATGTCATAGTCTGAATCTGCCGAGAGAACTTTCAACGCATTGCGGGTCTCGTCAGTAATACGTTGCTGCATATCACCGAGATTAACATCAATCAAACCGGTGTAGAGATCGGAATAGTTAACATCAACATGGATCAGGGAAACTTTGGCATTGTACGGTTTAGCCATAGAAACAGCTTTTCTCACCAAAACCTGACTTTCCGGGGATAAATCAACCGCGACAAGAATATGTTTGTAAGCCATAAGCGAACTCCTTCCATAATGCCGAGTTAGTGAGTTGGCAGGGCAAATTGCCACTATCCTGTGTTTATTACTACTGAGAATGTTCTTCAAGTATTGTTGAGCAAAGAACATCCACCAAACAAACAACATATACCACAATCGCGCTTCCTGCCACTTGATGAATGGCAAAATCCTACTCTGAATTTATGGCCTTTCTTGATACCTAACATATTTACGTAAACAACTAACCAGTTCTCTGGGGTTACATGGTTGGATAGAACTCACCAGATAAGTGTTTATACCCTTCATCTTTCAAGCTGCTGCTTTGTTGGCTGCTTTCACTCACCCCAGTCACATCGTTATCTATGCTCCTGGGGATTCGTTCACTTGCCGCCGCGCTGCAACTCGAAATCTATTAGGTATATAACGTTTTTCTGCTAGTTTTGTCCCAATTTACACAGAACAGGTTTTTTGTACTATCTGACTATCTTTCCTACAATAAATATAAAGGTGTCACCACCTGCAATTTTAATTTTTTCTTTTTTGTGACAGCTCTGGCTAACCATTCTAAGGAGGGGATTATGTTCAGTACAATCGCACTGTTTTGGGCGCTGTGTCTTGTCTGCATTATCAATATGATGCGCTACTTCTCTTCACTACGAGCATTGCTGTCCATTCTTCGTCAGTCTGATCCCTTGCTTTATCAATCAGTAGACGGTAACGGCTTTTTCACTACTCACGGACAACTTAACAAGCAAATACGACTAGTGAACTATATCAATTCACAACGTTACCTTGATCATCATGATCCAGAAGTTGTTCTTCGTTGTGAGAGGTTGAGAAGACAATTTATTTTGACCAGCGCACTGAGCGGATTAGTTGTTATTTGCCTGATTTCTATGTTGATTTGGTATTAAATAAAAAGGCGGTATAGTTAACCCATACCGCCTTCAAATTATCCATTAAAACAATTAAATCAGTTTCAAAGCGAACCAGTAAAGCGTACCGGACAACCCGATTGAAACCGGCAGCGTTAGTATCCAAGCCAGCATGATATTCTGAATAGTTTTACCCTGAACACCACCGCCATCGACCAACATCGTGCCAGCCACCGCAGAAGAAAGCACCTGCGTAGTAGAGACCGGCATGCCGGTATAACTCGCAACACCAATTGAAACAGCAGCAGTCATCTGGGCTGAAACACCCTGCGCGTAGGTCATGCCTTTTTTGCCAATCTTCTCACCAATAGTGACTGCAACACGTTTCCAGCCAACCATCGTTCCCAAAGATAAAGCCAGCGCTACCGCAATGATAATCCAGACAGGCGCATACTCAACGGTGTGTAATAAGTCTTTCCGCAATTTATTCAGGAAACGGGCATCTTCAGCACGGGTTTCCGGCAGTTTAGCCAGAGACTCCGCCGTATCAGCAATACACATCAACATACGACGCATATTGTTACGCTGCTCCGCATTCAGCTCACTATAGCTCTGAATGCCCTTCAATAGGCTTTCCGTCTGATCAAGAACAACGACAGCACGCGTAATATCACAATGGAATCGTCCTGCCGGTTCATCTTCCGCAATAACGGCTGGCGGCGTCAACTCAATTGCATGGGATAACTCTGGGCCATGCTGTCGATAATATTGTTGCAAGTGAGTAATAGCATCGTAGGTACGGGCAATGTCATAGCCATTGGCATTCATGTTTACGACAAATCCCGCTGGAGCTACACCAATTAGCACCAGCATAATCAAACCGATACCTTTCTGACCATCATTCGCCCCGTGAGAGAAGCTTACGCCTACCGCAGACAAAATCAGCGCTGTTCGTGTCCAGAAAGGGGGCTTACGCTTACCATCCTTCTTTTCACGTTCAGCAGGAGTCAGATGAATACGCTTACGCTTCTTGGTGCTGCTCCAGTAACGGCGCAGCAGAAACACGATTGCCCCGGCGATGATCAATCCAATTAAAGGAGAGAGGATCAACGACAGGAAAATCTGTATCATCTTCGGCACATTCAACGCATCAACCACAGAAGAACCGGTTACGATGGCATTAGTCAAACCGATACCAATAATGGAACCAATCAGGGTATGGGAACTGGATGCAGGTAAACCGAAATACCAGGTACCAAGGTTCCAGACAATCGCAGCCAGCAACATGGAAAACACCATAGCAAGACCATGAGCAGAACTGACATTGAGAAGAAGATCGGTCGGAAGTAAATGCACAATCGCGTAAGCGACACTTAATCCACCAAGAAGAACACCAAAGAAGTTAAATACCCCAGCCATAACGACGGCGAACTGTGCTCGCATAGCACGGGTATAAATAACTGTTGCTACCGCATTCGCGGTATCATGAAAGCCATTAATGGCTTCATAAAATAGCACAAACAGTAGTGCCAGTACTAACATTAGGCTGGTGTGAAAATCCAAGCCAGTAAAAAGATGTAGCATAAACGTTAAGCCAGTTAGTTGGACATGAACGCGGCGCATTATCAGTGACAAATGCTAGCGGGGGAAGTGAAATATGAACTTTTTTTGATTTCATGACAACTAGATAACAATAAGAAATAGGAATACTCCTTATATATCATTAAATTACATATCTTTTAAAAAATTGACAATTTTAAGTTATAAGGGATTTTTTCCCCACAAACTTATCAAAAATGCGACATATTAGGGGAAATTTCCCACTAAATTATTTAGTTACAAAGAGAAAAACAGTGGAAAAATTTGATGCAGTGATTATTGGCGCCGGTGCAGCAGGTTTGTTCTGTGCCGCTCAGGCTGGACAGCTCGGTTTACAGATACTGGTTCTGGATAATGGTAAAAAAGCCGGGCGTAAGATTTTGATGTCCGGTGGTGGACGTTGCAACTTCACTAATATGTACACAGAACCATCAGCTTATCTTTCTGCTAATCCCCATTTTTGCAAGTCTGCTTTGGCCCGTTATACACAATGGGATTTTATCGAACTGGTTCAACGTCATGGCATTGCTTACCATGAAAAAACACTGGGACAGCTTTTCTGTGATGATTCTGCCCAACAAATAGTTGATATGTTGCTGAAAGAGTGTGAAGCCGGTCAGGTTACTATTCGTCTGCGTAGCGAAGTTAGCCACGTAGAAAAAAATGAGCAGGGCTTCTTTATTATCGTTAATGGAAAGCAAGTAAGTACACGCTCACTTGTTATTGCTTCCGGTGGATTATCTATGCCGGGCCTTGGAGCAACCCCTTTTGGTTATCGGATAGCTGAACAGTTTGGCTTGAAAGTCTTGCCAACCCGCGCCGCTCTCGTACCTTTTACTCTGCACAAACCACTCCTGGAGCAACTTCATGTGCTCTCTGGTATATCTGTGCCTACTATTGTTACCGCAGAAAACGGTACTCGGTTTAAAGAAAATATCCTGTTTACCCACCGAGGACTTTCTGGTCCAGCAATTTTACAAATTTCCAGTTACTGGCAATCAGGAGAGTTTGTAAGTATTAACTTACTCCCAGATAGTGATCTGGAAGCTCTTCTGGAACAAGAACGAAGTGCTCACCCAAACCAAAGCGTAAAAAATACTTTGGCAAAATTATTACCAAAGCGGCTGACGGAGTGCCTGCAAACGCTCGATCAAATTCCAGATATTGCTCTTAAACAACTAACCCCAAATCAGCAAAAACAGTTAGTTTTAAACCTCCAATCATGGCGGGTACAACCCAACGGAACGGAGGGCTATCGCACAGCCGAAGTGACGATGGGCGGTGTTGATACTCACCAGCTTTCATCCAAAACGATGGAAACTAATCAGGTAAAAGGACTCTACTTTATTGGCGAGGTGGTAGACGTCACCGGCTGGCTTGGCGGCTATAACTTCCAGTGGGCATGGAGCTCCGCCTGGGCGTGTGCTCAGGCGTTATGCTCTGCGGAGAGACAATAAAGTTTGCCTGTAAGGAGCAGTTTTTGATGCGCAATTTATTGATATTGTTGTATTCAACCCATCAAAAACTGCAAATTTAGCATAATCTATTTCGACGGGTAAGCTACTGGTTGGCGAGGGTGGCTCGGAAGGAAACAACGTTGTTTGCACACTAGCCGCTGCTATGGGGGCAGGCTTCAATGGGAAGAGCCGGATGAGCTGAAAGGTTCTACGTCCGGTTGCGTAAGAGCCTGTGGGTGAGATCCCCTCGAGTTACTCGACCATATACAGGGCGCACATTGCACTTATTGCGTTAATCCAGCTCTAACTACCGGAATCATGACCTAGGTGGTTTAGTTCTGTCAGTTGACGCAGTCATCATTTTGAAAATGACAGATATGGAGCATATTTTTAATTGAAGATTCTAATATCTTTCTAGGACAAGCAAAATTCAATCTCGCAAACCCATGTCCTTCCGCACCAAATTTCTCACCATTATCTAACCAAACTTTTCCTTGTTGAATTAATGTATTATTTAAATTATCTAAATTGATATTTGTTTGCCGAAAGTCTATCCAAGATAAAAATAATGCATCGGATTCAGTCACTCGAATACCCTCAACACCATTTAGCATAGCATTTAATAAATTATAATTTTCCTTTAAATATAGTAAGAGCGCTTCTAACCACTCCTGCCCTGTTTTATAGGCTGCTTCACACGCAGCTAATCCTATCATGTTGGGGCGGGACATATCATATCGCAGAAATTCTTTTTTTACTCTTTCACGTAGCTTATTATTTTTAATAATAATATTAGATGTTTGCAGTCCTGCTAGATTAAAGGTTTTGCTTGGTGAGGTACACGTAATACATATCTCAGAAAAATAAGGGTGCAGAGCTGCTAAAGGTATGTATTGAGAACGGTTATTGAAAATTAAATCTTGGTGAATATCATCTGATACGATGATTATTTTATATTTCAGACAGATATTACCAATGATATTGAGCTCGTCAATAGACCAAACTTTACCAATTGGATTATGGGGATTACAGAGGATAAGCATTTTTGTTTTTGCTGTAATGCTTTTTTCTAGCTCATCAAAATCAAGTAAATATCGACCAGTAATATTATGAAGAGGAACAGTTATTGCAGAGCGTTGATTGGCAAATATAGAACGCGAAAATGCCCCATAAACAGGTGTCATTATAATAATAGAATCATCGGGCTCCGAAAGTGCATTAATTATAATATCAATCGCAGTAACAACACCTGGGCTCTGAACAATCCAATCGGGTTCAATTATCCAGTCATGCCTGTTTCTTTGCCAGTCTGTAATCGCATTTAATGTTGATAAGCTACAATTAGTGTAACCCAATATGCCATAATCAATGATGTTCAAAAGCGCTTTTCTGACAGAAGGAGGACTCTGAAAATCCATATCTGCTACCCATAATGGTGTTGGCTTGTTATCGGTATACAGCGGGTCTTGAGGATATGTCCATTTAGTGGATGAAAAAACAGAACGGTCGAATACAACATCAAAATTGAAATTCATATATCCACCATTAATTATTTTTTTTGATTAGAAAAATATAATAAATCAATAGAGTTATCAAGCTAGTTAGGGATAATACTGAAAACAGTAGAGTAGCATTAAATAAATCAAGCATGATCCCTCCGTAAATAGGTGCTAAAGCTGATCCGATACTTGACATATTGGAAGCACCAAAAAAAGCTCCCCTTAAATGATGAGGTGTGAGCCTATCAACTTCGACATTAAACGTAGGTATGGCAATTATTTCCCCAAAACTCAGAATGACAGTTGCGACACAGAGATAATAAACTGTATTAATAGGTGAGAATGCAAAAATAATTTGAGCTATAGCAATTAACATGATACCGATTAATATTTTTATTCTTGGTGTAAAATTCCTTAATAAAACTAAAGTTGGTATTTGCAAAGTGATAATTGTCAATGAGTTGACAATAACTAATAAAGCAATGAAATTGGTAACATTATTGATATTTGATCTAGATAAATATTGAACAAGCGTAGAATCAAAGTTAGCATAAACAAACATAACAAGAACATTACATAATAGAAGCATCACGAATGCTCGGTGAGAAATAATTATGCTCAATGTTTTTGTAAAGCTAATGTCATTGCTGACTTTTTTTATTTTCTCTTCCTTTTTTGAAGATAATAAAAAGACACGCAACATAATACCATAAATAAAATAAACAATGGCTGTAATTAGAAAAGTTTCTCTCTGTGCCGATAGGCCAGAGGCTAATCCAATATAAGGACCAATTGCAGCGCCAACATTGACCAAATAATATCGATAGTATTGTATTGACTCTCTCTCTTTAGGAGAATCAATATAATCGCCAATTAAGGCTTTGCTACACGCTTCTAACAAAGCACGACCAATACTAATTCCGGATATAGCGATTAAATATAAGATAGGTGAAGATGAGAAGGACATCATGATGAATGAAATAATGCTTATCACCACTCCAATAAGCATTATTGTTCTGCGGCAAAAAATATCAGACAAATATCCGGTATAAATGCCTGTCACTGAACCTAAGATACTTGACAGCGCCAATAATCCGCCAATCCCTGTCGCTGACATATTAAACTGCTGATAAAGGATCATCGCTAAAAAAGGCCAAACCATAAAATAGGCGGCTCTAGTTAACAGTGTCCCCAGTAACATGATAAAAATAGGGGTAGGTAAATGTTTTAATAAAGATAATCTGAATAGAGATGCCATTGGTTCACCAGGATACGTATTGAGTTACTATGACTCTATTTCGATAATAACACTCTCTTTAAGGTGGCGGCTTTCAAATTCAGCCTGCTCCGCTGTTACGCCGCACGCAATAGCATATCCTAATCGTTGAGAGCTATTTTTTAGTGATTCAATATGTTCTCCAACGTTAACATCAAAATGGACAAAGTCATTCTTTATGTAATTTATCTTTTTAACAATGCCAGAAGGGGCGGTGATATAAGAAATAGCGGCATATTTATTGAACTTCTTACTCAAATCAGGCGAAATATCTAACGAAACTTGGATAACTGCTTTCCACATATCAATACCGGTGGCCATTTCCACTAATTCAGGAATATGATCTCCTCCTAACCTAGCTCCTACTTCAATGACTTTGACGCCATCACTTGTTACTTTAACCTCGGTATGTCCTCCTCCATTATAAATACCTAACGCGAGCAAGGCTTGTGTTACCACTTTTTCTATTTCTATTTTTTGTTGTAATGGTAGATTAGCAGGCAATGTATGCCCTAATTCAACAAAATAACCATTATTTGATACGTATTTCTTAGTAATTGTGATAATATCCACAACACCATTACAGGAAATAGATTCAATACTGTATTCTTGTCCTTCCAGATATTCTTCTATCAAAAATAAAGAAGATTTTTTTACTCCAAATGGAGGAGTTATTTCACAGACTTCACGGAAATTCCTTTCCAATTCGATGGCGTTATCATTACGTAAAACACCTCGACTTCCGGCCATGTTAATAGGCTTTATAATGTTTGGATACCCAATTTTGGCTGCTTCTATTTTTGCACTGTCAACATTAGAAATTAGAGCGTATTTAGGGATAGGAATATTTTTTTGCCTAAAAGATTCTCTCATTAGGTGTTTGTTTCTTGCTTTTAATGCACTTTCATATGTTATTCCTTTAAGACCTAATGTTTCTGCTACTTTAGCCGCAAGGGGAACATAGAACTCCATAAATGTAATAACACCCTGGATTGTTTTCTTAGCATTGATATGCTCAGCCATATTTATAACAAGTTCATCGTCATTAGTATCTGCTTCGAAGAATTCATCAATATAGAGTAAATCATTATCAGATACTTTATTATAATACTTCCTTGATCCGATGAATATAATATAAGCGCCCAGCTCTTTCGCTTTTTTTAACCCAATCGAACCGGATGGGTTCTTTTCTATTACTAATAATCTATTAGACATTTTTAACCTCTATCGATCTACTCGAGAGGTTATTCATTAGCTCACGAGAAAAACACCCATTCTTTAACACACCGTTTAATCTTTTATTAACAAGATCGTTAATTTCATTAAGATAAAAATTGACTTTATATGTTATCGTTTCATTGTGAACATTAGTCACTCTAGTTAAGTTTCCTACTTTAGGTTCAAAAATATTCACACACCCTACAATGTCACCAATCTCTTCATAAAAATAATCTTTATGTTTTTCTCTACTTTTTTTATTTTTTAGCGGAATAATGGCAAAAAGCTGTTTGCCCGCCTGGCAATGACCAACAGATGGAGGTAATCCTAAAACATCTATCCCGAAAGAACCAAAGTCTTCACTCACACCTAGTTGAAAATCTAATAATTTATTTTCATGAAAATATTTTATATTCTTATAAAAATCAGCACACATTTGATGCGTTATCTCTAGGTGAGGATGCTTTCCTCCATGATCAAAGAATTTATTAAATCGCAGAGTATCGATTCCTATTTTATTGAAATAATCTAGATAACGTTCGAGCATTTCTTTCGATACGTTGTGTGACCCTACAGTGATACCAATTCCTATTCTGAATCCATTAAAAATATTTTTATTTTTTGCGTTGTAATCCTTTATAATTTTTAAAACACGCTCAAGGTCTGTGCCATAAAAAACCCCTTTTATTGGGTATTCATGGCTATCAGAAATTATTCCTTTTTCGTTAATTAATCCGTGAAAAGTAAGTGTGATTGTCCCGTATCCATAATCTCTTGCCGTATCTAAAAGAGATTCTGATTTTTCACTTAATAATGGCCGGCCACTTGTCCAAGCCTCTCCACTCTCCATTGCAACGCTGGATGATGTATCACCTTCAAAATAAGTTCTAGCTCTCGCAACACCATAATGTCGCATCAGTTCACCATCATAAGCAAAGCTATCCGTGTATCTTGGATAGACTTTATAACCTTCTGATTTTAAAAAACGAGTAATATTTATTCCTTCATTATCTTTGAATTTTAACTTTTTAACGTGTTCATAGTTAACAAACCAACAATGCTGACAAGCTTGTCCACATGTTTTGTTACCAATATAAGTATCAACATCAAGATAAATATGAATGTCTTGGGGCTTTATATCAGTAAAAGGTGTGCTTAATGGTTTATCACCATGAAAATCATAGACAATCGGTTTATTTATCATTTTTATTTTCCTTGCCTGAGATGTTTAAAATTAAACCTTATCATTTAAGTGGTTATTTTCAAGTGTTTTTTGATAGCCAAGAAAAAAGATTTTAGTCACATTAACGGAAAAGTACGACAGAATAAACGATAGCATAAAAACTGAAAGGCACAAATTCAATAAAAACCAGATGTGATGGTTCAGATTACAGTAACGAAACTAAAAAACCACTTCATTGATAGCAAATTTTCACTAAAAGATATAATCTCAACAAAAAACAATAACAAATGAAATTATTTATTTTAAATATATTCCTATAGAAGTCAGGACATTGAGTTTAACATGTTAACTAATTAGATAAAACATGACTAACACTATAGATATTAAAACTATATTTGTATTGAATGCCATACAAGTGCATTAATTATGGAAATCTATATTTAGAATAAGAAGGAATATTTATTCTATATAATGATCGGAATGAAATTCGTATTGAAATAACAAAAAGCGTGGATAGTGGTGATGATAGACGTCATAAAAATGATGATCATAAAGATAACCGTCATCTTCAGAAGATGACTGCAAAGATCCAACAGCTAGCTTCCGAGTTGCTATGCAGAATTGAAAGTTACAACCTGACCTCAGGACAGAAATCTCTGGAACAGGAGCTGATAATTATCCGTTATGAATTACAGGCTTATCTGGAACTATTGATTAAAATTCCGCAGCGCCAATAATAGGCAATAAATCTCTGTATTCGCTCTGAGCAAAAAATATCAGCCTTTTGCGACAGCCTCTTGAAGGAAGAAATATTCCCACTTCTACAGATATGTACCGCTCGTTATACATCTGGCAGAATACCCTGATTTTAGGGGCTGCCAGATGAGCTGGTGTTTAATAGTAGAATCATTCTATATGAAAAGCAGATGGATCCAGTTTAAAGAATCTGTACATTATTCTTTGTCAATTTCCAGCTTTTTCAATATCGCGGGAAGAACCTGGTGAATTGTACGCATGCCTACCAGAAGTTCGTTCATATAAATGTCTGGATGGATACGTGAAGAATTGAATCCCAAGCTTTCTTTTTCAGCCTCGATACCGAGATCGTCGTCAGAATTATAAATTAACACAAGCAATTCTGCTCTAAGAGGAACACCAGCCCGAAAAGCTTTATCCTTAACAATATTGAGCCATTCTTCGTAATCTTCCATAACATTATATTTAAATTCTCTATGTCCAGGAGCTAGTTTTGTATCAACCTCAATTTTACAGGCCGCCAGAGCAACCAAGCAAGGCTCAATGTTTCCTGCCTCTGTTTCAAATAAACCTAATTCTTCATCATAGATGAGGTCAGAAATGTAAGCAGCGTAGAAGCCATAAACATTATTAAGTGCATTGAAGATCTCGTAGATGATATTAGCGTAATTATCCTTTTCTATCGCCTCCCAAAATTCCTCATCATCATCTTCATCAACGTCCAGCTCTTCAGGGAATGACTTCGGCGGCTTTATCCCCATGTCTGTAAGTACTCTGGAAACTTTTGAACATAAAATATCTATATCATCCAGCAAGGGGTCAGTAACATACCCAGTCTCTGCATTCTCGTGAGCCATGTTAGCAAGACGGTATATGAGTTTTTGCCATTTAACAGCGTCTTCATAAGAACCCGCCCAGAGGATAAATTGAGGATCCAGTTCACCTATCATTGCTACATCCCGGAGTTTCTTTTCCATATCCAGCGACATATGTTCACCTTTTTTCCATTTGGTGATCTGAGTGGGTGATACACCAAGTCGACTGGCTAATTCTTTTTGGGTACAGGATAAAGTACGCAGGGCTAGTTCTACCAAAGCTTCACTTATCATTGTGAGGTTCCTTTCATTTTACTAAATATATATAACGATGTAGTAAAAACAGTCTTAATTATTTTTTAGTATATTTCAACCGTTTTTTACTAAAAAATTATAATTTATTAATTTTTCATTATTTATCTGCATGGAGGCTGGTTTCAAGTGAAGTTTGGGCTGAATTAAGACGTCCTTTAGACAGGATGTTTACCTTTCTGTGGAGAAAAGAGGCAGTTAAGCTATTCGTTGAAGCAGGGTTCCATAGAAGATATTCAAACTACGGTCAAATCCTGTAGGGAGTCACGTCCTTTAAGACGTGGTAAATATCAATGCCCCCAAAGCGCATTAATTGGCACTGCAAATGTGTTCGGTATGTGGCTAATTGGTAGGCAGTTGTTACCTGTATAAAGTCAGATGCCACCTGCCAATCTCTGTCAGCCGATGAAGCTAATTGTTAGCTATGCTCTCGTCTAAATGCTGGTTTGTATAGCGTCTATTTGCTGGTTACCACACCGTCCAAATGCTGGTTTTCATAGTGTCTATTTGTTGGTTTCATTTCCGTCTATTTATCGATTTATGACGTTCTTACACATCAGTCAAAACTTTTCCCTTGAGCTTACGAAAAGCTAGAGTAATTGGAGGAGCCAATCTAACAATATCAGACGGTAGAGGAATTGACGCCAGTAAATTCTGTATCCAGCACACAAAGAGGATAAGAAACAACAGCGGATTTAAATAGTGTAAAGCCGTATTGGAGAGGAAGCCCCAATCTTGCATTCACAAAACTGGGGCCTAATATCTTTCGCTTTATGTCGGGGAACTGAGCACCATGACAAGATGGGAGAAGAACCGTCGACTAGCTACGCTTTGGAAGCTAATTCACAAGTAATAAATTGTCAACATAATAATAGCAATTTAACCACCAAGCATTTATTTAGAGCTCATAACTTAAACTGCCTTCCCAATTTTTATCGAAAAAGCATTCATGATTGAGATAATAGTTGCACATAAACTGGGTAGCAGTTGCACAATAAAACCAAGAATAGTTCCGTTGTTTACCGTGGCATGATGACCAGCCATGCCTCCCATAGCAATTTGCATAAAGGCAGAGTTTGTCAGGTAGGCATAAACCAAACCGCAAATCCCTGTAACTAACAGAAAGCTTATAAGCATGGCGATCACCGAACCCACCATCTGAGGCAATCTTCCCCTGATTGAATTGATGGTAAGCACGGTCAGGCAACCCGGAGCAAAACCCCATCCCAAGATATACCAAATAACCATTAATCCCTTCAACGGGATGCTATGCGCCATCTCCAGAATATCAGCGCGCCACAATATAAGATTCAGGCATGCAGCCAACACAGCCAGAAATACGGAAATAGCGAAACTATTGGGCAAAGTTAATTTCTTATTCACTAGAAAACCTTGAGACGAGCAAGGAATCTCGCACCTGTTACAGAGTTAAGAAGAAAACTACCCAGAATGCCAGCAAGGAGCGCAGCAGTATATCCTTTAATCAGGAATAGCAACGGCATTTCTATTGAGCCCCAATAATTCAGTCCCACGTTGTGGTCCAAGCCCCAACATAGTGTTTGGCAAACACTGAATAACAGAGTGCTACTCACTGCGGTCATGATATAAGCGCCGGTACTTCCTGGCGTGAAATGTGCTGATACCAAGTAAGTCAGTCCCCCAACAGCAGCCCCCATGCCAATACCGCATAAACCAAGCGCCCACACGAGACGCCATACCAAAGGGCCATTGTCGGGAAATAAAATAAAACTCATTAACAGAAATCCAGCCTCGGCGATAAATCCCAGAGAAATAAATAGCTTAATCGTGCGTATAGCACGTTTCTCACCTTCTGCCACTGCATATTGCTGATCTTGTTCATTCACGATTTGAGTAGACATTTTTCATCTCCTGAACAGATGTGTTAAATATCTGATGACACTATTCAATTTTATCTATCTGAAACAGACTACATATGCTGAATTGTATAAACCGAGTCTAGAGTTATATATAAACCCTTAATCAATAACACCTAAATAATAGATAAAGAAAATTATTTAATAATATAATCACATAAAATAAAGGTGATGTAATCACTATGATATGAGGATGAAAATCTGTCAATGTGAAATAAGAAATTAATAAAACAACCCAACATATTGGCTTTTTAATATTTTTATGTTCCCCTCATTCATCCTAACAATAAATTTACATATTAATTAATAGGTTGAAACTTATTTTTTCTGCCTGAAATATCACCAAAATACAATAAACAAGTCCCAACATTGAGATTTACAATAATATAAATATTCAAGCACGATATTATTTTAATTTTATAATTTGACAATAACTCTATACTTAGTTATTAATTTAATTAAGAAACTAACAAGATAATTGTTTAATTATCTACATTTGGCTTCTATATAACCCATATATATCAAGAGATATTTAATTACCATGAATAAGTCCGAGCAAAAATTTCATATCAACGAAAATGTCATCAACGTAGATGGAAAAGATGTAAAGTTTTTCACATCTCAACCTCTCGATCCAATTAAGAATAACGCTAAGAGAAATCCTATCGTCTTGGTACATGGCACTGGCGGCAGCACAGAGATACATTTCGGTTATCTCTTTCAACTACTTGCCTCAGAAAATCGAATTATATCCCTGGATTTTTCTCAACCAGTAAAAGCAAACGAAACACTTACCCTTGAGCATCTTGAAAAGCAGGTCGAAGCCGTTATTGAAGCAGCAGCGTTGGGAGAGACTGTCACACTGATAGGTTACTCGTTGGGAGCTGTCGTTACTGCTTCTATTGCCGCTAAGCGTCCGGACTTGGTTCGTAATTTGGTTCTGATCGCAGGATGGATGAAAACAGATTTACAGTTAGAACGATTTTTATCTGTCTGGCGTCAGTTATATGATATCCAATCACCTGCTATCACAGACTTTGTGATGTTTTGCGCTTTCAGTTCCCCCAATCATGTAAATATGCTTCCAGATCAGTTTGCCGTCAGCTTCGACAATGTCATGCCAGGGGAATTTGAAGCGTTACAAATGGACCTTAATGGTCGGGTTGATATCACTCAAATTGTTCCTACGATAAAAGCCACAACACTCATTATTGGCTGTACACATGATCAAATGACGCCTATCCGCCACAGCAAAGCTCTGTTTGGCGCAATTCAGGATGCACGCTTTATCGAGATAGAATGTGGACATGCGGTCACTTATGAGCGTCCTTCACAGTTGATGCAGGTTATTGATCAATTCTGCGCAAACCCTTCGTTTTATCCAGCTGGAACCATCATCCCTTCCGACCTGCCATAATCCCTTTGTTCCTCTGGAGAACTATGATGAATAAAAGTACACCAGATACAGATATATCACAGGTCACAGATGTAGAGATTATTATTATCGGCGCTGGCTTTGCCGGCCTTGGTATGGGAGCTCAGCTTAAGCGGCGATCTCAGCAAAATTTTCTCATTCTCGAACGTGCAGATGATGTAGGAGGCACCTGGCGCGATAACACTTATCCCGGTGTAGCCTGTGACATACCCTCACATCTTTACTCTTACTCATTTCGCCCTAATCCTGACTGGTCTCATATTTTTTCACCCGGTCATGAGATATATGCCTATCTTCAAGCTACCGCCAGGGATGAAGGATTATTGCCTCATATTCGTTTTGGGGCTAACGTTGAAAAAGCCTATTGGGATAACCCAAAAGAGCGCTGGATAGTTATCACCGCTAAGGGGGTTTTCAGTGGGCGATTCTTGATAACAGGCACTGGGCATTTAACAGATGAAAATCTGCCACAAATTGAAGGCTTGAGCAGCTTTACCGGTGAAATTTTTCATTCAGCCCGCTGGAAACACCACATATCTCTGCAAGGCAAGCGAGTAGGCATCATCGGATCAGGCGCTTCAGCAACTCAGCTAGTTCCTGAAGTGGCTAAAAGTGTCTCTGAACTCGTTATTTTCCAGCGAAATGCATCCTATATTATTCCACGTCCTGACCGAAGTTATTCTGATATTGAAAAACAGACTTTCCGACGCGATCCAGAGTCTATGCGCGCAGTTCGTTCAAATATATTCTGGCACTTTGAAGACCTGTATCCAGCCCGTCGTTCAATTCCGCAATATGTCGCAGAATTAAAACGTATAGCCTCAGAACACCTTAAACAGCAAATTCCCGATCCAGAGCTACGCACAAAACTTACTCCGAGTTATGAACCTGGTTGTAAAAGGATTTTGATTGCAAACAGTTATTATCCCACTCTTCTCCGGGATAACGTTAAACTCGAAACATCAGCCTTAAAACGAGTTGATGGACAAAATGCCATCTCAGTAGCCGGCAACAGTTATCCGCTTGATGTACTTATCTTTTGTACTGGTTTTCAAACCACCCAACCACCTTATACCCGTCTGGTTCACGGCCGCGATGGTCTTAGTCTTTCAGATCACTGGGCTCAAGGCATGGAAGCTTTTGCATCAACCACAGTAACAGGCTTTCCAAACCTGTTTATTATCAACGGACCAAATGCGACGCTTACTCATAACTCAATTATTTACATGATTGAATCTCAAATAGAGTATATTCTCGGCGCTATTGAATACAGCAGGAAAAATAACAACTACATACTTGAGGTTTCTCCCGAAGCTCAAGATCGTTATATCGCTGAATTACAAAAGCAGATTAATGGTACGGTATGGGTTGGAGATAATTGTACAAGTTGGTACCGTGATTCCCGTAATAAGCGCCTAACACTGGTATGGCCTGATTTTGCTCATTCATTCAGGGAGCGAAACGGCAATTTTGATCCGACTCCCTATACATTTTATACAAAAACCGAAGTGGCTAGTTAATAAACTTTAATTTGAAACGGCAAGAGGTTTATCTCTCAAATTCAAACCTCTTGCCGATGCCAACAATTGCAATTGTCTTAGAACGGCTTAGTCGGCAAATATTTCCCATCTAGCGTAATTACAGCTCGTGAACCGCCATTAGGATCATCAACCTTTTTGATATCAAGTTTAAAGTCAATCGCACTGATAATGCCATCACCAAACTTCTCGTGAACAAGCGCCTTAAGCGTTGAGCCGTAAACCTGCACCATCTCATAGAATCGGTAAATAGTCGGATCAGTCGGTATACCATCGGGAATACTGCCACGCACAGGGATGGTTTGCAGCAGAAGGAAAGCGTCTTCTCCAAGTTCAAGCCGGTCAACCACAATCCTCGCAGCATCGGCAGGCAGAGGATGTTGGCCGAGCAGTGCTGCGGTGACGAATGCGAGACTCAAACCAGTTCCTTGCGTGATATCTTCAAACGTCAAATTCTTACGTGTTTTGGCGTCGATGATAGCATCAGTAAGGGCCAGCCGAGGAGTTTGAGAGTATTGAGATTGTGTCATAATGATTCCTTTGGATTAATAAAGCTATTTAAATGCCGTGGTGAAACACGGATTGCGTTGCAGAAACATGCGGATAGTCCGCAAGCGAAACAAATTGGCCGACCAAGCCGTCTAGAGCATCGATCGAACCAGCCTCTATGTCGTAAATCCAGCCGTGTAGATTCAAGTGTCCCTGTTCCAGCCCAAGCGCCACGGACGGGTGGGTCTTGATATTAGCAATTTGAGCGATTACGTTTTCACGCACCATCGAATCAAGTCGAGCAATCTCACTAACATGCGCACGTGCCTGATTAATGGCTTTCGCAGAATCCGCATAGCGTAACCAGCGGGTAATCGCGGGGAGGTGATCCATACATTTACAGGTTGCAATTGTGGTCATGGCGCCACAATCTGAATGTCCGCAGATCACAATGTCGGTGACCCCAAGCACAGCGACCGCATACTCAACGGTAGCGGAAACACCGCCAGATTCCGCACCATACGACGGAACGATGTTACCAGCATTGCGTATCACGAATAGATCGCCTGGCTCACTCTGCGTCAGAAGCTCTGGAACCACACGGCTGTCAGAGCACGCAATAAACAAAGTACGCGGGTTTTGGCGGGAGGCAAGCCGCTTGAAAAGCTCACAACGCTTTGGAAATACCTCGTGCTGGAATTGTAAAAAGCCTTCAATAATATCCTGCATGTCTTCACTCCATCGTGATCGATAAGAAAGCGGATGGATAAAGAATGAACGAGTTTATCTATAGCGTCAAAGATCGGATTACTATCATCGCTATAGTATTTTCCAATAGTTCATTGTCGTTCTACAACGACACCTTTGTTAATAAACCCGTAGTCACACGCTTTATTTCAAGCACTGGTTATTTCAAGCACTGGCGTACAGAACAGCAAACCGGCGTTGACATGTTCAGGAAGCGCTTATAGTCTTCACTCCATCGTGGCCGATAAGACAGCTAACAGGTGAAGAATGAGCGAATTTTTCTATAGTCTCAAAGATCAGGATGTCATTATTTCCATATTATTTTCAAATAGTTAATTGATATGCTGCTACGACACATTCGTTATCTGCTGGCAGTTGCCGAACATCAGAACTTCACTCGCGCCGCAGAAGAACTTCATATCTCGCAACCAACCTTATCGCAACAAATCAGGCAACTTGAAGAGTCACTGCGCGTGCAACTGTTCGATCGCTCTGGAAGGACTGTACGACTGACTGACGCTGGCGAGGTATACACAAATTACGCCCGTCGTGCATTGCAAGATCTGGATGCTGGGCAGCGTGCGATTCATGATGTGCAGGATTTAAGCCGCGGATTGCTCAGGCTAGCAATGACCCCAACCTTCACCGCTTATTTCATCGGCCATTGGGTAGAACGTTTCAACGCGCTTTATCCAGGAATTACGTTGAATATCAAGGAAATGACACAAGATCAGATAGAAGCCTCTTTAGCGGAGAACCAGCTCGATCTCGGCATCGCGTTTTCAGAAGTGCGCTCCCCCGATATTGATAGCGAACCATTGTTTACCGAAACACTCAGCCTGATCGTTGGTCAATCGCATCGACTCATTGGTCAACAAACATCATTGACGGCGAAAATGTTGGAACATGAAGGGCTGGCACTACTCAGTAAAGACTTTGCAACACGGAACCATATTGATTTGTACTTCCAGAAACAGGGGATCACACCACACATCGCAATTGAGGCTAACTCCGTCAGTGCAATCGTAGAAATTATCCGTCGGGGACGACTCGCAACTTTGTTGCCTGATGTCATAGCCCACGAACAGGCCGGGCTTTATTCCATTGCAATTCGACCTACGTTACCGCAACGCAATGCAGTACTGTTGTGGCGCCGTAGTGCATATCGAAGCGCTGCAAGCCAGGCGTTTGCTAATCTGATCACACACCGTTTCGATGTACGCCAAGAAAGTGACGATTTCTAATTGATAAATGGAAAACACATCGTGTCTGACGGCTCCCCTTCTATGTTAGGACAGCCAGTTCATAAGCTTGTTTCTAATGTAATCAGATGAAAGGCGCTCCTGCTCTAAACGTGAAGATTGAAACCGGCCAGAAATGAGATCATTAAACAGCTTTGCTTCATCCTCATTTAGCGATGAAGGATTGGATTCAACTGGATTTGATTCAGGAACCATTCTCTCTTCATGAGCTTTAACGGTTTCAATATCCATCATCAGAGGCTCAATATCCACAAACTTGTCTCTGGCGTCACTGAGAATAGCCAAACCCCAAGTATCAATATCTCCCCAATACCCTATACGCTTACCTTTCAGCCATACTGCATCCATCCAGGCAATGTTTTTCCCTCCTCCTATCACCGCTATCGTGTCAGGCATTTCGGGTAATGCTAAACCAGACTGTAAGTTTTCAACTACTAATATATTCGAAGCCGGAAGCTCGTGCTTTCTAAGTAATTCGCCAGGTATTTGTAATATCGGCATTCCCCCAAGCGCAGCCATCGCAGCATGGCAAAGCGGCCTGATAGTTAACCAACCTTTGGGATTTATTGAACACCCCAACCAAGCGATAAGACCTCCTGATGCCGAAACAGCCCCATTGTGAATAATATCGGCCAGCTCTTCGATCAGGATTTGGTGGTTCTCAAGAAACTTAGTATCAATACCAATGAGTGGCAGCGCTCTTAGATATTGTCCTTCCCCTAAGCCTTGCTTTAATTGTGGCAGCAGCTTTGCTAATAATTCCGCATCTCTCAACGAAAGTTTTTCCACAATATCTATACGCTTAACTAGTGCAGGATAGAGATCTTTATCAACCCGCAAAAATGGCTTCATATTTCTTTCCCATACCTTACTTCGGGAAAGGGCATCATTTCCTAAAAATTGAATCAGACATTGCATCGATTCAATGACAACAAAAGTTGGAATGCGTTGCTCAGATAGCTCCCTGAAATTTTTGCAAGACCACTCGACAAGATCTTGATGGGGAAATGATTTCCACTGTTCAATAAACCGTTGAAAATGAATGATATCTAGTATGGCAGAATTCCCTTTGGGTGGCTTCAAGCCAACGCAAATAGGGAATGCCTTGATGCCCAGTAACCGGGCTTTTAATGAGGAAAGGTTATCCCACTCACGCTGCCTAATGATGCTCTTAACTTGCGCCGGTAATAACCCCCAACTCACCTCATACTGCCCTCTTTTCATGTCAGTTTCTCAAACTCAATACCGAGATCAGCAGCCTCATCAGACAACTTTTTCTCCTTCTCTTCGCCCATTCTCCGGTCAATCTCTTCCCAAGTCACTTCACATAAATGACTGTCATGGTTCTCTTGATCTCTTTCCGCAATGAGCAGGGAACGAGCAGATTCTCTTGCTAGATTCAAGTTTTTATAAGGCGTAATCAAATTAACGTGAATATGGAGCTCTCTAAATACTCGGAGCACACGCCGACTTACCGTTTCAGCCGTATTTGAGAATGCTTCATCCAAGAAAACAGTACAGTAAACCGGTCGATCATAGCCATCTGGCGTCAAAACATAGGCCAGACTTGCCGCTACAATCGTCGCCGCAAATGACTCTTTCTCCCCACCTGACTTTCCACTAGATGACTCCAATACATCACGAATCTCACCGGTATTACTATCCAACTCTTCGGCATAAAACGACATCTGATAACGAGGATCAAGCAGCCTTAAACTTTCCAATGTATTTGAGGAGCCCGGCGCACTTGCTTTCCCAAGTATTTCAACTACCTTAGCCAATTGACGAAATCGTGCTTCATGGTCATCACTGGTTACCTGACTAAGCACCTTACGCAAATGCTGTTCAAACTCATTAACATGCGGGAATTTCTCTCTCTTTGAACCCAGCTTTAAATGTGTCCCCACTCGGAACTCTGTACGCTTGAGGACCCGGTTAATGATATCAATCCGCTCAAGGATATCTTCCCGTTCAGATTCAAGCTTAGTTTTAATCCGCGCCAGTGACTGGGTTGCATGCTTATTCAAACGTTCAATAAACTGCTCCACAAGGTTGGGAAGCCCTTCCTCTTCCAGTTGTCGCAAATGATTAAGGTAATCCGGTAAGCCATCAATATTACTTTGCCAGTCAACCGTGAAGACTTGCCATTTATCGTTAGACCTGAATGAGACCATAATGTTAATGGCTAATCTTTCCGCTTTGTCTTTACTGCTTCGGCTAATATCTAACAGACGTTCCAAATCTTCTTCAATTTTCAACACCAATTCAGACATCCGGCCTAAATCGTTTGTATTAAGCACGCCAACCCGAATCTCAAGTAATTGCCTGGCTGAATCAGGTAATCCTTTCGACGCTTTTGCCTGCGCTTTACTCCATTCTTCTTTTGCATTTTTCAGCGTATTTTTAACGCCGCCAGAATCAGAGTTGAGCTGATTTAATACCGATTGAATTTGAACTAGCTGCTCTTTAGCAGATTCCCAACGCTCTCTGGCCTTCTCAAGATCACCACCTGACTGTTCCAACACCTTAAGGTCAGCCTGCAAATCAGAAAGCTTTTCGTGCCAGTAAGGAGCATTAATATCATCCCAGCGGTAACCTTGGATCTTCTCCCAAAGAATTTTACGATCAGAAACAGAATTCAAATCTTGACGGGCTTGGCTCACCTTTTTCTCGGTTTCCGCCAGTTGCAGACTTAGCTCTTTTTTATCGTTATTAAGAATGGCTAAACGTGATTTATTTGAAAAACCCAGACACCAGCGCCTTCTGTCATCTATCCGGTGCTGATCTTTTTTCTCAAAACGCCCCTTATCCATGTGCATTAGCCCCTGCTGTGTCATCGAAAACGGGGTTTGATCCAATTCTTCCGTGCTTGAAACACATTGCAGGTCAAATCGCTGCAAATGGTGCTTGAGCCACTCTCGATAAGGGTGATTACGCCATACCAATTTCTTTAGATAACCATCAGACTTAAACGCCGCCGATTGGCCTTGAGTCGTAGAATCATTCACAACTTGAACACGGACATGTAAACCCGTATGCCGGGCGTTCAACCAGCGAGTCACCATCGAATAACAATGATGTGGCACAGCAAGTGTTGTTCGTAACCCGCCTAACGCCCTTTCTATCGCACCCTGCCAACTCTTTTCACGATCTTCGACGTCGATAAGCTCACCAATAAATACACATTGGTTTTTACTTAATTCTAAGGAATTGACCAGTTCATCTCGCAGTTGCTGATATTTCACATCAATATTGGAATCCGGCCTTGCCTCGATTTCCCGGATTTCCTGAGAGATATCATGGATATTTGCTTGTAGCTCACTAAATTTAGCGCTGATGGTTGCAAACCTGTCCTGATACTCTCCTTCTTCTTGCTGAATACTGGCAAGCCTGGCTGATGCCGCGGATTGATTTTTAAGAAATACAACCTCCTCTAATACAGAAGGGAGAGCCAGCTCGTTGACATAAGTTTGATATTGCGATGAATTTCTAACCACCCGATTCAACTGAGTTTGGGTATGAGCAACTTCCTTTCTCAGCGACTCTATTTTATCCCCACCAAATTGAAGGTATTCCTCGTGCCTTCGCTCAACCAACTTATTCGCATCCGCTTTCTGCTCTTCAGCTTGGCTAATTTTGAGGAGTAGCGCTTCCAGCTCAGCCTCAATATCAGTAATTTTTTCACTCCACAATTGTGCGAAAATCTCCCCAAAGTAAGCCGGGAGACTATTTTTTTCAGCCGTTAATTCTTCAAATTCTCTCGTTGTTTTTTCGATAATTGAGCTGAGTTCAGGTAACCTAGACAAGTGCATTTTTTGTGCCCTTGCATCCACTAATTGACTATGAATCGCCACCAGATCAGCAAACTCCTCCACTACCTTTTTAGCATCATCTTTAACTGTGCTCGGTTCCAGTACCAACTCACGAATCAACCCGGTTAAATCATCAATTTTTTTCAGACCTAACGCCCGCGACAACAGTGCAGGCGCATTCTTATTGTCCATATACAGGAGCTTTCGGTACAACTCCTGATAATCAGAAAAATTATCATCACAGCACGTAATCGTCGGATCATCACGAAGCCATTGCTTGAATGCCCGGGCATTACCGTTCCCAAAAGCATTAAGCATCTCCTTAAGAGTCAGGTCTCTTTTGGCAACAACATAAACGCGTGTCACATCCGCCAGCAGATTCGTCGATTTAGTAATCCAGAAAAGCGCCGCAAGCGTGATTTTTGACCCATCATCACCCTGATACAAAGCCCTAAGCCCAGTCACCACGCCAGATTCACGCTTACTTCTAACTCTCGTACCCGTTCCATCATGGGCAGATCCAAAACTTCCCCGCATATAGGAAAGTAAAGTTCGGTCAGAACGATCGCCCTGCGCCGCAGCCACATTAAAAGTTGCCTTTCCGGCAGGAAGCAGCAAAGCCATAAGGCCATCAATAAACGTCGATTTTCCGGCGCCATTATCTCCAGTGACCAACGTTCCCATAGGATCTATCAACGCGGTATGCAAGCCATTAAATGACCCCCAGTTATAAACTGAAAGTTCAGCTAATTTGATTTGACCAACATGAAATAATGAATTAGCCGAAAGAGTTTGATCTGTCATTTTCATCTCCTGTCTATTCCTCTTCATCTTGATAATCAACAGCGTCGCTGCCATTTTTATTTAGCTCAATACCCTTCTCCCCCGCCATTTTCAGGTATTCATTAAGCATGTTTTCGAGAAATTCAGCGCTGACTACATAGCGGATCACTGGCGTAATCTCGAAGCGATCTTCGCTTCCCCGGACCGAACTCAATATTTTTTTCGTCACCATTTTATCAAGAGCGCCCTTAAGTTTTCTCCGGTCAGATTTAGTACTGTTTGTCAGCGGTAAAAACGGCGTCAGATGGGATTCTATACGTTCTATATCAATGATAATCCTTTGCTCTCCCGATGTTTCCCGATCCTGGTAGTGTTTACGCAGCACTAACAGCAACAATGTATCGTATAAAGAGAGCGTCCTTCGGCTAATCAGAGAGACAACCTCTTCATCATCTATACCCAAGGATTCAGTATCTTCCTCATTCTGAAAGCCAGCTATAAAGGCGACACCGGCTTTTTCATCTAAGACTAACTTCAAATAGACTTCTGACAGATGTTTGCGTACAGCACATTGGTATCGACAAAGTAATTCAAACAATTTAGCTTTCTGCGAAGACAAGATAACACCCTGACGCAGCAAGCTAACCAACACCCGGCGCGCATCAGGCGGCATATCGCTGTTTGAGTTTTCAGCGTGCTTACTGATTGATTCATCATCAACTTCACAGGATGAGCTTTGATTGATAACCGAAAAAGCAACATCAGATTCAACACCGGCTGTACCTGTAAGCGGGTTATACTCTGATTGAGTATGATGTTTTATTAACTGATCGAAGAACCCTGTTTTCTGTTCTTCCTGAGGATCGGCATCAGACTTCCCAAGGGCAGTGAGGGCGCCATTATCTTTCTTCAACTTTTTACCTACATGCATTGCAGCCCTCACTATGTATATCTACAACCATTTTCTATTCACCATCTAAAGAACCAATTCATCCAAACTGTCTGGAAACAGGTCGGCACTCAGCAAGAAAGTGGGTATAGACGCCCGCAGGCAAGCTCCCCGTTTGTCACTGATTTCAATTGATTCTTTTTCTTCCAATAACGCAGCTCCGACAGATTTAGCCACCCGCAAATAGGCAACTAACTCCTCCAACCCTGAATTAATCGGGTGATAATTTGCAATAGACGCAATCGTCATTGGACCAAACTCTTTTAACGTTTCTAACGTCCTCTCTGCAATTAATCGAATTTGCACAACATCGAGGCAATCCAACATCTGTATACTCGGTTCTCGAGAGTTAATCTGTTCTTCCGCACCTGAAGTATCCAGCTTTTCATCAGGTGATTTAAGGAGCATGCTTTCAGGAGAGCTAATACTTGCCGCGCCGACGGGCAATGACAGAGTTGTTGCCGTTTGCAAGTCATAATCTGAATTTTTCAATTCAATAGCGAGTCGTTCCAATTGACCAAGCAATCTATCAACCGCACGATTTTCTTGAGCCGTGCCACTCTCTATGTAAGCACGCAAACTCTCTTCCGTTCTTCGCCTGATTTGAAAAACTCTGTCACTCTCACGGCTCAATTCTCTCATAAGCTGACTTAAGAATTGCCGCTGTTGGGTACTTAAGTGTTCTGCGACTGGACGGCTTAAAATACTTCGAAGCTGATCTCGTAGCTCCATAGTTCTATTTTGATCACATAACAAATCAAAAAAGCTTTCAAACGCACTACCGGCATCCGTTTTAGCCAGTAATGCTTCTTTTTCTAAAACAGCAAGAAGGATATCTCCTCTGGTGGAGTCCCCCTCAATAATTTGAATACGAATTTCCTGATCCAACCGACGAATTTCATCTTCAACACGGCGAAAATCACCCGTTAAAACAGAAGCCAGTTGGTAAATCTCACGAATTCTTTCCCGCTGCTCAGCCTCGGTTAATTCGGTCACAACACCAGCTCTCAGAGCATCAATCTCTCTCTGGATCTCAGATTTTCTATCTTCCAAAAGTGCGACACGCTCATCGGCATTTGGGCTAATCGCTACTGCAAAGTCCCTGACCGCCTCCTGCACAATTCGAAGATGAGATGCAGTGGTTCCTGAATTGCGTTCATCAAGCCCTTGGCTAAAACGGAGTGCAATTTCACTGGCATCCGTTTTAGTTAATGTGTCATCCATCTCACGCAACCAGCCTTCCCGAATCCATTTATTGAGATAAGTGCCCGCTCCCGTTTCAGTTTCCCAAAGACCAAGTTCGCGACAGCGTACCAACTCTGCATCAAGTGACACGCGAGCACGACTAAAAGGGACTTCACTATCCTCGGAAAACAATTCCCCCAAAAATGCCAAAATTAAAGGAGCATTATCAGCTCTCAACAGTTTCCAGGCAGCACTTTCTTGAAATAGTCGGCGGTACTTTGCCTGTAATCCTTGGAAATTCAACTTGTCTCCCTCTGTGTGGTGATGAATAAAAAGCGATGAGATGAGCATTGATCTACTGCCATCCTTTCCAAAAAGCCACCACCAAGAATTTTGTATAATTTACAATCGAATAAAACCATATCATCATATTTTTTTATTATGTCAACACAAATTACTGACTTTTAAACTATTAAGCGCCGTGACCAATGGGAAAATTAAGCTTATAAAACCACCTATCTTGTAAAGAAAGCAGCAACATGATGATGAAAAACAATGTCTCAATGATCACCAACAATAAAAGCGGGAGGAGTACCCTTTCAAGGTAAAAATAGGCGGTCTGGACAAACCGCCCCGATGCAAATAATGGAAAATTCCTACGCGTTACTTTCTACGGACAGGCAAACCAGTACCGCGCTTCCCATCTTGCGGTAGAACCAGCACCGCTACTGACCAAGCCGGCAACGTGACCGTGCCATCTTTCGCGATACTGGTACCTGCCGCCAAAGAAGCGCTACCTAGCTCTCTCTGAATTTCATTCAACTTCAACCCTCCGACGTTAAGATCTCTTACTGTGGCAGGATATGGAGCCGCATTAATCACCACCACCAGTCCGTCAAATCGCGAATCACGGTCATCACCAGTAGTATTACCGTCATCTATGGTCATCACCAACAATCCAAGTTGCTGATGCGGCCCAACGTTACGGAAATCAACACGTTGTTTAACCGATATACCATCACCAAGAGTCATTAGGGGTGAAAATTGACGCAAGCGCAACAATTCCTGATAAAAAGCGGTCATCTGTAATAATTCATTCCGGCCCGGCTTATCTACCATATTTTTCACTTTTTCAATCAATGCATAATTTTCACCATCAACACGCTGATCCGGCATACCAACATCATAGTTGTTATCCTGATAGGTGTAGCTAACACGGTTAAACCAATCGCCGGAATTATAAGAATCGCGAGTAAAAGATTTTGAACGTAGTAGCTCCGATCCATGTTGAGCAAAGGCCAATCCTTGTCCAAGGAATGTCGTGGAGAGGGATATTGCCTGCATACGAACTCGTGTTGCCAGATTCGCATTACGTGCAGCTTTGTAGCTGATTATGTCCCACAGTGTTTGGTTATCGTGCTTAGAGACATAATTGATCACCTCAATCGGATCAGCGGCGTAACCGGCTATAGCCCCTTTGTAATTAATGTCTCTACCTGTTTTCACTGCCCCATCTTTATTAATCATTACAAAATCAGCTAGGTTGCCCGCCATACCAAGACGTACCAGATCCGCCAGATGACGCGCCTCATTAGCATCTGACCAAGCCATTTCGTTCGGTAACGTTCCAGCGCCGTTGCCTACCCCTTGGTTAATACGAATAGTGTCAGCAGAATCAAACGGCCCGCCACCTTGTACCGCGTCGCGCAGCCGATCAGAGAAAGTACCAATTCCAGTGCCTTTAAGATTAATCTGTGAAGCAATCTCGAAACGGTCACCCTGCCCGGAATTCCAACCTTCACCGAAGAAGTAGACCGATGGGTTAATCATGCGTACTTTTGCTAGTGCCGATAAAATCTGGGCCTTGGGATGGTAACCCATTAAGTCAAATCGAAACGCGTCGATCTTATAGTCCTTAACCCAAGTTACCAACGAGTCTTCAATGAGTTTAGCGAACATGCGGTGCTCTGGCGCCGTATCGTGACAACAAGTGTTAGATTCAACATTGCCCGTGATCTCATCCAAACGATGATAGTACCAAGGCACGACCTTATCCAATACCGATGATTGGTGCGTCGGCCCAGCCGCGTTGGTATGGTTATACGCTACGTCCATGATCACATTCATCCCCAATTGCTGCTTGATGGCCTGAATCATGGCGCGAAACTCTTTTATACGTACCGAACCTTCCGCATCAGTGGCATAAGAACCTTCTGGTACCGAATAATGAAACGGATCGTAGCCCCAGTTGTAGGAGTCGGTTTCTGCAATCATTGCATTCAGCTCTTGTATCTGCGGGTTATTGGCACTGTCACTACGTTGTAATTCCCGCAATACTTCACCGACAGTCTGTGAACCACTGCAATAATTAGCGAAGCGGCTATTTTTCACCCTTGGGTTAACCTGACACAAACGACTAAACGGGTGATTTAGATCAGCCACTTCATTGCTGAATTCATTAATAGAAGCGATATCGAATACCGGCAACAGCTCCATATGAGTAACCCCTGCCTGACTCAATGCCTTAAGGTGTTTGAACATATCGCTGTTGTCAGCAGTGAGAGCGAGATACTTACCGCGCCAGGTTTCTGGTACCGTGCCATCTGCAACAGAGAGATCGCGAACATGAGCTTCATATATGGTCATACGCGCAATATCTGCCGGTGTATTTTGCGAACGCGGCATGAGCAAGCTATCCCAATTTTGTGGTTTTAGCGCCTCATCATCCAAATTGATGACCTGACTGTACTCCGAATTGGTGGACAAACTGTGGGAATAGGGATCGGTAACCTCGTAGTGCTCCACATTACGGGAATATGGATGGTATACCGTTAAAGCATAGCGGTAGTAAGCACCAACCAGCTCTTTATCACCTAGCCATGACCAGGAACCACTAGCAGGATCACGATTCATTGCATGATTGGCGATGACCTGTTTATTTTCATCATAAATAACCAACCCAACATGCTGAGCAGTAGGCGCCCACAAGCGGAAGGTAACACCAGTATCGCTAACCAGCGCACCATATTCCAATGCCTCAGCAGCGTTAGCGAAACGGTCATCCAACACACCCGCCGTTTGTACTTGAGTAGCCGATAATAGCAAGCCCGTTTCATTGGTCGCCAATGCCACCAGTTCACCGGTAAGCAATGTATCGACATCAGTGTCCTCTGGCAGGCGGAACGCTGTTAATTTCTGCAAATGCGGGAATCGCTCAGCCGTCTTCTGGCTCAGAGTCGTCGGCGTTAACGTCAGATAGCTATCGGTGAAATTTCCTTCATCATTAGCTTCCACCTTGCCATTCCGGTTGTAATATAAACGGACATGGGGCTTACCCGCTCCGCCCGACCACAACAAAGTCTGGTTATCGACCCAATGTGCCGAAGCCTGAGAAACACCAAACACGGAATTAAAGGCTTCCGCACGACTGCCGTAAATTTGAGGATTGCCGGGTATCACAGAGATGGTACGGTTACTGAAATCGGAGAAGGAAATTTTCAGGTCACTGTTGATCAATTTATTGTTGTTACCATCACGCACGATAAAATTGATACAGCCCTCGTTCTTGTTTAATGGCACGACCCAGTAAGGCCCATAATTATCGCTGCCAGCGGGAGTTGCACTGGTGTCGTTCCAGCTCAATGAAGGGGAAGCCAAGGCATCACAATTTTTATCGTTCCATAAGTAGAGGGTGTTGGTACTGTAGTCACGGTTTGTGGTTGGGTTTTGACTTAACTTAGCAATGTCCACCAAGTGGATCACTGCCTGAAAATTGCCGGCAACAGCAGCTTCACTGGGTACTTTATTAGGGATATGCGCCATCGGTTCCTCCGGGGGTTCGGGTAAAGAACTATTGTTATCACAGCTTGCCAGTAGTAAAACGAATGTACTGCTTAATAGGGCCAGGTAAGCCCTTTTCCAGAAGGGAGCTACCATAATCAAACCTTTTTAATAGAAATAAATCGTCGCCGATATTATTGTTAATAAAATAGGAATGAAATATTAAATAATGTCTCAGATGAGTCAGCATCCTCCTAGTTTTGATACTAAGAGGGAGGAGGAGTTAGGAGGAGATACTTTTTCGTGATATTGCGCACGATAATAATGTAATGATCTTTTATTACATAAGACTAATGTGAGTTTATTTGTATTATTCCATTAGATACAGATTAAAATGACGTCAGATACAATCATTGTCATTTTTATAAACTTTATTGTTTCTGCAAAAAAGCATTTTCCGTGATGCAGGATTATTAAGTCATTCCTTTCCTCCTAATCCTACGTTATTTCTTGCATTAGATATAAGTGTAACTTGTTACAGAACCCGCACCTGTGTAGAAACGTAAAGCTTGATCATTGCAACCAAAACAATAGCCTAAAATAAGATTATAATTGGGAGAATTGATATCAAGATATACGAACATGTTTACTTCCAGATTAACGATGTTGAACTTATTATGTGAATCCACCATAGAAAATTAATTAAATAAAATTCTCAAAATAGCCTATTCCAAATACTTTAAAATGAAAGGCAATAACTTTATTCCAGTTATTGCCTCTGTAAAAATTACGATAATAAAAGATATTAAACCTAAATCCCATATTCCTAATATCAATATAACGAATATCATAATAATAAACAGAAATAAAGAATTAATTCATTATCGCTACTCCTGTACATTTTATAAATTATTATGATTAAGATAACTCTGATGAAATTTTCTGAATCGCATCAAAAGCACACTGTTGGTCTAAAGAACCACTCGGTGCGCCGCCAATACCAATTGCGCCAATCACTTCATCACCAGATTTAACTGGAACACCACCACCAAGTAATAGGAAGCCGGGAATATCCCCTAAATATTGAGCACCAAGATTTGATTGTGCGGTTTTCATTACGTCCTCTGACGTTCTCTGGGTAGATAACGCGGTATAAGCTTTCATTTTGCTCGCCTCAACGGTATGCAACCCGGCTTTATCCATACGCTGAACCACCTTCAAAACCCCACTTTTATCAACAACAGAAACCGCCACGTTATAATTATTCGATTTACAGGACTGAATTGCCTCAGAAGCTAATTTATTTGCTACCTCAAGGGTAATATTACGTTCAGTACTTAGTGATGAAGCAAAAGCAGATTGAGCGAATAAACCTGCTACCAAGATAGTATAGAAAAGAGAATGTTTCATAGGTAAACCTCATTAAGTTTAAGTTGATGAATTATCCTGCTTTAATTTAATGAGATTTATCGGCTATAGCTATTCGGCCAATTACTTATTCGGCCTAGTAGAAATACTTAGTCATAAGATAATGACTTAAATAACTCATACTCTTTAACTAACTGCGGTAAAGAATGTATATCCAATTTATGAAATATATTAGCACGATGAACTTCTATAGTACGTGGTGATAACACCAATTGTTGCGCAATTTGTTTACTGGTTTTACCTTCTAAAATAATTTTCATCACCTCCCTTTCACGTTCAGATAACTGGCTAAATTTCGTTTTCAATTGCTCATATATCTGACGTTGCTTAAATACTTTCCGATGAAATAATAATGCACTTGAAACCGTTTCAATGAGTAAATCCGCATCAATAGGTTTGGTTAAAAATTCAAAAGCACCATTTTTAAAAGCTCGACGGCAAAGATCAATATTTCCGTGTCCGGTCATGATAATGACCGGTAATGTACTATTGAGTTTCAATAGCTCGGCCTGCAATGCCAATCCAGGTTTTCCCGGCATACGAATATCCAATAAAATACATCCTTGAAGCGCTGCGATACTCTTACTACCAATTTCATCAAGAAATTCTTGCGCACCAGGAAATGAGTTTACCTGCCAATTCATTGTTTCTAATAACATAGATAATGAGTCACGGATCGCTTCATCATCATCAATAAGATAAATCACTGCCGCCATTATTTCTCCTTACCTTTATTAGTTGGTAACCAAATAATAAAACACGCTCCCCCTGTTTCACAATTTTCAGCACTAATATCACCACCAAGTTTATGAATTAATGTTTCCGTTAACGTCATTCCTAATCCCATACCTTGTTGGCGTGTTGTGAAGAATGGAATAAACACGTTTTTTAAAGCTTCATCACTTAATCCAGGACCACCATCTGTTATCGTGATTCTTATTATTTCATTAATATAGTTGATATCGATGCAGATCCAATTTTGATATTCTGACTGACCTTGATCTTGCTGTGCCTGAATGGCGTTGCTGATTAAATTATGAAATATTTGTTCAATCCACAACGGCTCGGCAGATATCATTGGCAGTTCATCACAAATATTCCTTATTATCTTGATCTTACTGGACTTGATTTCATTTTCAAGCAATACTTCAACTCGACCTAATATCGCTTGAATATTCACAGGTTGTAAAATAATACTACCAGTCGTTAGTTTTTGACGGTATTGCGTTAATAAATTTGCAATGCGTTGAGTTTGCAAAATCGATGAATCCAGTATTGGCGTCACTTTATCATATTGCTGCCTTTTCATTAACCGCAACGCGGTTTGGTTATAACTCATAATCGCCGTCAAAGGCTGATTTAATTCATGAACAACACCTGTTGCCACTTCATCCATTGTATTTAAGCGGGTAAATTCAAAAAAATGTGCCCGTAAATCAGAAATTTTCCTCAATCTTTTATTCTTCTGAATTAAAAAGATAAAACAGATAATTACTGCCCATAAAAAATTCAGACAAGCAATATAGCCCCACGGAAGTTTAGACCATTGTTGATCATTACCCACTTTAAGCACAAAAGGCTGAAAACGATTAGCTAACTTTTTCTCCCAGTTCCAAAAATAGCGCTCTTTCTCCACCCCATACATAATCAATGGGCGATTATTCCAATCCAGTTGTATCATTCGAAATTGTGACAATAATGATAAATCTTTCATCAGGATATTAAGATCTATTAATAACCGAATACTACTGCGTTTACTATTAAGCCAATATCTTCCCTCATCCTCTTCACTAATTATAGGGAATATTAATACATTTATTGGCATCTCTTGTAATCCGACGATTTGCGGAAAGTTTTCCTGTAGCTGATCTAATCCGATATTAGTATCCGCTAGCGATACAATTGCGTCATGTTGCGCCAGCTTTTCACTCAGCTCTCGATAAAGAATATTAAATGAAACTGTTTGTTGTTGATAATTCTGATTTAGTGAATGATTAATCATTCCCCAAACAGTCAAGCCTGTTAACACAATCCACACCAAAAAATGCCACATATAATTACCTGAAAAGATATCTTTCATGACGTTAAAAATACAGTCAGAATATATAAAGGAAACGGCTTATTAGAGTAAAAAAGTTCAGAATAAGTTGAATTTTAGAGAATATTTAGCATTGAGCGGCATATTAAAATTCATTATAGCGTGATTATTTCACCAAAACATTTTTTAAAATAAATAGTTGGCTATGGTAAATAAAATTCCAACACTAGCTTATTTAATCCAAGCGTGTTTCAGCTCCTAATCAAATTATTTCGACCGATAGACCCTTACTAAGGGTTTACGGTAATCCTGTCAAGGCTCTTAATATCATGTCAAATTTACTGAATAATTTAAGGTATTCACCTAATAAATCGATTCGATGAAAGGATTTTCTTTTCCTTGAGCATCACACCAACACCCATAAAAATATCAATATTTATCAATCACTTGAATAAAATCTTCACCATTATTCTGTATTTGACCAGAAAAAACGCTTTACAATCGATAGTGATAATTATTATCATTCGTATCGCTTTCAGATGAACCGTCTTCAGGGTACAGATGAAAGCACGACATTGCTCACATTGCTTCCAGTGTTTACTTTAGCCAGCCGGGTGCTGGCTTCTTTTTATTAATTAATCCAATTATCAATTATTCAAAATATTTGAATATTTAAGTCAGATTTTTAAGCTTTAATGCTATCTCTTCTCAATTAGACTGTAAAAACTATTGAGGAGATTTGAATATGATCCATTTACGCAAAGCATCAGATCGCGGCCATGCCGATCATGGTTGGTTAACTAGCTGGCATACCTTCTCATTTGCCAGTTATTACGATACTAACTTTATGAATTTCTCAGCGTTGAGAGTGATTAATGAAGATTTCGTTAAAGCAGGTCAAGGTTTTGGTACCCATCCGCATAAGGATATGGAAATACTGACCTATGTTCTTTCCGGCACCATTGAACATCAGGATAGTATAGGAAATAAGGAACGGATACCTGCTGGTGAATTCCAAATTATGAGCGCAGGTACCGGCATTCGCCATTCAGAATACAATCCGAACAGCGATTGCCAATTGCATCTATATCAGATTTGGATCATCCCAAGTAAAACAGGTTTAACGCCGCGCTATGAACAACGTCGTTTTGATGATGTACAAGGCCGCCAATTGGTGCTTTCACCCGATGCACGGGATAGTTCACTGAAAGTATTTCAGGATATGACTTTATGGCGTTGGGTACTTAAGGATCACGAAACTACCGAATATGTTGCAGAAAAAGGCCGTTATATTTGGATACAAGTCATTCGTGGCGAAGTGACAGTTAATGGTGTCAAAGCCACCACCAGCGATGGTCTGGCTATCCGGGATGAAGTCAATATTCAACTTAGCGCCAACAGTGATAGTGAAATATTGTTGTTTGACCTTCCTCCAACATAAATATCAAATAAGCCTCACCCCAACGGATGAGGCTAAAGAATTCACAATTACAGTTTAGGACCCGCTTTCACCAAAGCTTCCCCCGCCGGGGTATCAGTATATTTATCAAAGTTATCGACAAAACGATGAGCCAAATCTTTCGCCTTCTCTTCCCATTGAGATTTATCTGCATAAGTCTCACGAGGATCAAGAATGTCGGTATTAACACCCGGCAACGCTGTCGGAACCGCTAGATCGAAAATAGGTAATGTAATGGTATCAGCTTCTTCAATATCACCATTGAGGATGGCATCAATGATTCCACGGGTATCCTTAATCGAGATTCGTTTACCCGTACCATTCCAACCCGTATTCACCAGATAAGCCTTAGCACCTGCCGCCTGCATACGTTTTACCAATACTTCCGCGTATTGGGTTGGATGCAAAGTCAGAAATGCAGCACCAAAACAAGCAGAAAATGTAGGTGTTGGTTCAGTCACACCTCGTTCGGTACCGGCCAATTTTGCAGTAAAACCAGATAGGAAGTGATATTGAGTCTGTTCGGGTGTCAAGCGAGATACTGGAGGTAACACACCGAATGCATCCGCAGTCAGGAAGATGACCTTAGTTGCATGACCCGCTTTAGAAACCGGCTTAACAATATTTTCAATATGGGAGATAGGATAGGAAACACGAGTGTTTTCAGTTTTTGAACCATCATTGAAATCAACCGTGCCATCTGTCAGTACAGTAACGTTTTCCAGCAACGCATCACGTTTAATCGCGTTGTAGATATCAGGTTCCGCCTCTTTGGACAGATTGATGGTTTTCGCGTAACAACCACCTTCAAAGTTGAAGACGCCGTCATCATCCCAACCGTGCTCATCATCACCAATCAGCTTACGTTTTGGATCAGTAGAAAGTGTGGTTTTACCTGTGCCAGACAAGCCGAAGAAGACCGCAACGTCCCCTTTCTCACCCACGTTGGCAGAACAGTGCATCGAAGCAATACCTTTCAGTGGCAACAGGTAGTTCATCATCGAGAACATCCCTTTCTTCATTTCGCCGCCGTACCAAGTACCACCAATAAGCTGCATACGTTCTGTCAGGTTAAACGCAACAAAGTTTTCAGAGTTCAAACCCTGCTCTTGCCATTGCGGGTTGGTGCATTTTGCACCGTTCATCACAATAAAATCTGGTTTGAACTCAGCCAACTCTTCATCTGACGGACGGATAAACATGTTTTTAACAAAGTGGGCCTGCCACGCAACTTCTGTGATAAAGCGGACTTTCAATCGTGTATCTGCATTAGCACCACAGAAAGCATCAACTACAAACAAACGTTTGCCTGAAAGCTGCTTAGTTACCAAGCCTTTCAGGTATGTCCATGTTTCCTGCTGTAATGGCTTGTTATCATTTTTACCTTTTCCCTGATCAGCCCACCATACGGTGTCACGGGTGACATCATCACGAACAATGTACTTATCTTTGGGAGAACGACCCGTGAAGATCCCCGTATCGACAGCCACAGCCCCCAGGTTGGTCAGAGTGCCACTCTCGCAGCCTTCGAGTGAAGGTTTGGTTTCTTCTGAAAATAACAACTCATAGCTTGGATTATAAATAATTTCATTAACATCATGGATTCCATAGTCCGCGAGTTCCTGCGGGGTAATACCTTTAACACTCATGTTTATTGCTCCTGGGTAGTCACGCTTTTTCTGTGAGCAATAATAAATAGTTATGATTAATTAACAGCGATAGTTATCAAAAAATTGAAAACCCACTATTTTTTTAAGTTTAATCTGGGGCCAAAGGCACAAAAGCAGTTTTGAATATTATGGATATTGATAAAAAGGCGCGAATCCGCGCCTTAAGAGGTGAGAGAATTTGTTTAGATAGAATATCAATGGAGCTGGTTCTTTTTTTCCGTTCTGATTGCAGCAAGATCATCAGCATCAAAAATATAGTGCGTACCGCAATACTCACACGCCATATCAATGTTGCCATCTTTCTGCAAAATATGATTAACATCCTCATCGGAAAGTGTGACTAATGTGTCAGCGCAACGTTGACGCGAACAAGTACAACGGAAGCCAACCGCTTGAGGCTCATATAATATGACGTCCTCTTCATGATAAAGGCGATGTAAGATCTCCTTAACTTCCAATGAAAATAACTCTTCACCTTTAATGGTTGCGGTAAGTTGCACCAGATGATCAAAAGCTTCTGCACTACCTTGTTCCGCTGTTGGCAAAATCTGTAACAACATACCACCAGCCGCAACTCTTCCATCTTGAATACCAGTACGGATAAATAAACGAGTCGGTAGCTGTTCAGACTGTCTGAAATAATTATCAAGGCAATCCGCCAATGTTTCACCTTCCAGCGCAACCACTCCCTGATAACGCTCACCATGAGTCGGTGTAATGGTAATGACCATATAGCCTGTACCAACCATCTGTTTCAAGCTGCTATTTTCAGTCACTAATCCATCAATACGAGCGACACCTCGCATTTGTTGTTGTTGATTACCATTAATCACCGCCAGTTTTACCGGACCATCTCCCTGAATCTGAACCGTAATATCACCATCAAATTTCAGTGTTGCCGTTAATAAACTGGTTGCTACTAACAGTTCCCCCAATAATTGCTGCACCGGCTGCGGGTAATCATGACTTTCCAAAATATGCTGGTAAGTTTCACTGGCTAAAACCAGCTCACCACGTACAGAATAATTCTCAAATAAAAAGCGGTGTAATTGGTCTTGTTTAAACATAAATATCTCTCATTCGAGCAAGTTATTCCTGCCCGTTCAATCTGGTGTTCTTAAACTTAATCAGCGTGCGCCTTTCTTTTTTATCCGGTCGGCGATCAGGATGAGGCATAGTTAATGCATTCATTTTTCGAGCAATTGCCATTTTTTCCCGGTTAGCAACACTTGCTTCAGTCTCTTGGTAAAGTTGCTGCGCTTCCAGCGCACCGCGCCGATGATTGCTTAGTGCAAGAACTTCAACTATACGTTCATCATTACCCTGACGCAGTTTAATTTCAGCCCCTGGTTCAACCAATTTACTCGGTTTACTTCTTTGACCATTATAGTGAACTTTACCACCGTCTATCATTTCCCGTGCAATAACCCGTGTTTTATAAAAACGAGCTGCCCACAGCCACTTATCCAGACGGACAGCTTGATCGGAGTCTGAATTACCCTTCATTTTTCCTCTCACTATCAGCTTCGGCAAATAACGCAAAGCCTAACATACCATTGTCAATTATCGCCAACGCGTAGGCGGAAAAAGTGTATTAAAACAGTTATCGTAATATTGCCTGATTTTGTTTAGACGTTGTTTGTTCTGCCGATTTTTCTTAACAACCAGCACAAAATTAATGATTAGGGTCGTAAAAAGAGCCAAGAATAAAACAGTGGTACCAATACAACGAGCAAGCGTCATGGAATCCAGTTCATTATGCAACACAATCCGGCGGGTTCCATGACTATCTACGGACAATTCCGTGATAATTCCCGTTGTCTCAAAGGGGGTTTGCAATACCATATCCGATAACCGTTGTAATTCACGCCATTGTTCCAACGCACTATGGTCATAAGAGATGATGGCCGGCGTTATATACTCAACCAATTGCTTGCCTTCATCACTGATAAGCAGAACTCCACCAGGAGAAGGGTTATTAAGCAGTATTGCGACTTTATCTATTTCCCGATAGATAAATGATGATGTAGTTGCATCAACCAACTTTCCCAAAGCTTCAGCGCCTGCCGGACGCAATAAAACATGAGTGTCATCTAATTTGCCACTTTCTGCATTCTTTAACAAAGTTAGCCAGTCATTAGCACTACCCAAATTAACCAAAGCATTTTTCAATCGTAAACAGTCTGTTTCTTTTTCACATAATTCTTTAGTTTTCAATATAATATCAGGAAAATCATCCAATAAAATCATACCAGATTTGAAAATCTCCTGAGCAAGGTCTGGATTTATTGCATCGTCATTTTCCTGTAAACGTAATTGTTTATTAACCGTTGCAATCAGTTTAGCTGCATTTTCTATAATTTCTGATTCTGGTATTGGCAGTGGATTAACTCTATTCCAATATATCCCCGAACAATCGAATGGAGAAAAATAGGTGTCGCCTTTACCATTCATATTGTTTGGCGGCATATAACACATACCAACCCCTTTTGCTTTCAGGACGTCCCCAACTCGCAATTCCATCCTTTCCATCATATTAGCGTCAGTGACAACTTTTGTGCTGCTGCCACGCAACCAGGCAAAACTGAGTTTCATCGGTACACTAACCGGATGATAAAAATAGAGCAGCAACATAATAAGCAGACTGCTAACAATCATCATGAGATTTTTCCCATAACGACGGTAAGGGTAATTTTTTTCTTCATCATGCAAAGAGAGATAATGCCCTTGCCTGACTACCTGGCCGTTACTGTAAATATCAATATTGGTTTTTTGATCAAGATAGTGAGCAACATAGGGCTCCCAATGAGGAGGATAAATTAAATCAATTCCACCAAGTGAAATATTACTCATTTGCCCTTGCTCAAATTCGCCAAATAATCCCCATCGTTTTGGTATACCGGTAAAACAGTGAATATCCTGACGCCTGCATATTGAGAGTGGACAAAATAGCGGCCAAAAACTAACAACGACTAAACTGCCCGCAATCAACATCAGCCACGGCAAAAGCAGTGTTGGTGAAAGTAATGCAAGAAACCAAACGAAAAATCCAAAACACAAAAATCCCCCCTGCCAAATACCTGATGAGTGATTTAACCGATATTCTTCCAATGTCTCTTTGCGGATATTTTGTAATTTTACGCTGGTTTCACCATTTTTCTGAATCGACGCCTGTTGATGAGATACATCTGAAATGACCGGAGCAGAAGGAAAATCCTGTTGAAAATCTTTCAGAAAGTAACCATTAATCGAGATAACAAGGGGTATTGTCGCGGTGTGAACAACATCAATAACATTCTGCTGTTTAATAAAAGGCTCAAGGAAAAACGGTAAATGAACTTCTGCCATATCAATATAATAACGCCAACTATGTAGTTCATCTGAGGCAACAGAAAAGCGGGTAATAGAATGACAGATAGTATAAACCATATCATTTTTACCCATCAGAATTGGCCAACTCGTTTTATTAATACGGTCTGTTACAACTGGCGGCAACACTCGATTCAAATAACATTCAATAGCCTGATACTCATCAGCATTAAGTTTACGATAGGTTGGTGCGGCAACAGAAGGCAGATAACAGGCGTTATCATGTAGCTTCCATTTAAAAATCAGCAAGGAAGCCATGACAATCAGGCTAATTATCAAGATAGCCAATATAACGACTGTTACGCTCATTTTATCCCCATACCCATGACAATCTTGCTATTGTTGTCTGCAAATTAACAACTACACGTTAAGTTCTGAATTAGGTTATTTCTATTTATTTTTTAATTTATTTTACAATGAGTTATATAATCACGCACTAAACTATCTACAACATAGATCTATTTCCAAAGAGGATAAAGATAACAGTAACAACAATAACCAGCGATAATCACTATCATTTATCAAAATAATCGGCCATATTTAGTCAAGCTATGGAGTGTACCTAATTTCATCATAAAATCTAAGGTTAATGAAATAATTTATGACGTAATAATACACAGGCACTCAACTCAACCAATATTAAAACCATCAGGGGCAATTATGAATGACCTGAAAAACCCTAAAATCCTAAACATAGAGGACATTGCCCATTCACGTTTATTTCATATTCAGTCAGTTGATCTCGAATTCAGTAACGGTGTAAAACGCGTTTATGAACGGATGCGTCCGGTCAATCGGGAAGCTGTTCTGATAATCCCGGTCATTGGGGATGAATTGTTGCTTATTCGTGAGTATGCAGTCGGCATTGAGCAGTACGAATTAGGCTTTCCTAAAGGCGCAATCGACCCCGGGGAAAGTATCTTTGAAGCCGCTAATCGTGAATTGAAAGAAGAAGTCAGTTTTGGTGCCGGAAAAATAGAACAATTAGCCAAACTCACTATGGCCCCATCCTATTTTTCTAACAAAATGAACATTGTTATTGCTGAAAATCTCTATCCAGAAAGCCTGGAAGGAGATGAACCTGAACCACTACCACAAATACGTTGGCCAATAGCAGATATGATGTCATTACTGGATCACGCTGATTTCAACGAAGCGCGTAATGTCTGCGCCCTATTTCTGGCACAAAAATACTTAAAACACCGTTGAAAAGCTTACAGGCACAACCCGCTTCGTTGTGCCTGTTTTATACCCGTTATCTTTCAAGTTGCCTCTTTGTTGGCTACACTCGTTCACCCCAGTCACATAGTTCGCTATGCTCCCGGGGATTCGCTCCCTTGCCGTCGCGATGCATCTTGAAATCCATAGGGTATATCATCAGAATAATTCCTGACTTTCACCATTCTCAATTAAAGTCGTGCCAACTTCCTGCACCGCACTCTCGGTAGGTTGAGTTCCATCAATGAAGTATTCACTACGGGTATCCCCTCCTCCGCCAGCAAGCTTGCCTGTCTTACGATCTATCACGACAGAAACAATCCCCGGAGGCGGTGTGACTTCTTTTTCAGGAACCCCTTCCAAGGCGATTTTCATAAAGTCATCCCAAATTGGTTGCGCACTTTTAGCACCCGCCTCACCGCCACTGGCTGCTGTACGACCAAGGCTTCTTCGGTGGTCATCAAAACCAATCCAAACCGTCGTGACAATATCTGGCCCATAACCTGAGAACCAGGCATCTTTTGAACTGTTAGTTGTTCCAGTTTTGCCGCCAATATCACGACGTTTCAGATCGCGCGAGGCGCGCCAACCCGTACCAGACCAACCCGGCTCACCAAAAATATTGCTATTCAAAGCATCATGGATCAAAAATGCCAATTGAGTACTGATAACATGAGGAGCATATTTTTGCGCATCTTCATGGCTATCAATTACCGGCGCTCTTTCCAGTTCAGGCAACGGCAATATCTCTTGCTGGCTGACATGAGATTGAGCAACATTTTCAATCGAGTTTTCAGAAAGCTCGATTGAACGTACCGTATCCCCATAAATTACTGGAATATCACACTGCGGACATGCAATTTTCGGTTTAGCCTCAAATAGAATATCGCCATCTTCGTTTTCAATCTTAGTAATAAAGTAAGGATCGATCAGATAGCCGCCATTGGACATGACCGAATACCCACGTACCATTTGCATTGGTGTGAATGATGGCGATCCCAAAGCCAGCGATTCTGTACGTACTATATTTTGTGCCGGGAAACCAAACCGTTGCAGGTAATCAGCGGCATAATCGACCCCCATTGCTCGCATTGCTCGCACCATCACGACGTTCTTCGATTGCCCTAATCCCTGACGCAAACGGATTGGCCCAACATAAGTCGGTGGCGAGTTTTTCGGACGCCAGTCAGTACCAGCTCCAGCATCCCAACGACTAATTGGTAAGTCATTCAGCAATGAAGCCAATGTCAGCCCTTTATCCATCGCCGCGGTATAGAGAAATGGTTTAATATTGGAACCAATCTGACGTAACGACTGAGTGACACGGTTAAATTTACTCAAGTTGAAATCAAACCCACCAACTAACGCCTTCACAGCACCATCATTCGGATCAATAGAGACCAAAGCAGCATTAACATCCGGCATTTGCGCCAACCACCAAATATCCTTTACTTTCCGAACCCAAACCTGTTCACCAACTTGCACCACTTCATTCACACTACGAGGAACCGCCCCCTGTGCGCTATCAGATTTGAACTTCCTGGCCCAACGGACACCCGCCATTGGTAATTCTGCGCTGCTGCCATCAGTCAACATTACTATCGCCTGATCAGTACCCGCGCTGGTCACCACAGCCGGTATTAATGGCCCATAATTTGGCAAAGTCTTAAGCTTCTTGGCAATCTGTTCCCGATCCCAAGCAGGTTCGCCCACTTTCCACAAAACTTCCTGCGCTCCACGGTAGCCATGACGCACATCATAATCAATGATGTTATTACGCACCGCATCCACGGCAGCCAACTGAAGTGTACGGGTAATTGTGGTGTAAACTTTATAACCGTCGGTATAAGCATTTTCACCATAACGCTCAATCATCTCCTGACGCACCATCTCGGACAAATAGGGCGCAGAGAAAGCAATTTGGGGCGCATGGTAATTAGCGACCAACTTTTCACTTCTAGCTTGATTATATTGCTGCTGAGTAATATAGCCCTCATTGAGCATACGGCTCAGAACCACATTCCGGCGGTTAATCGCCCGATTATACGAATACAGTGGGTTAAACGTAGAAGGCGCCTTTGGCAAGCCGGCAATCATCGCTATTTCACTCAGCGTCAACTCATTGACACTCTTACCAAAATAGACTTGAGCCGCAGCTCCGACACCATAAGCTCGGTAACCAAGGTAAATTTTATTGAGATAGAGTTCGAGGATTTCATCCTTATTCAGCAATTGCTCAATCCTGATGGCCAGAAAGACTTCCTTAATTTTACGCATCAAAGTCTTCTCTGGAGTGAGAAAGAAATTTCTCGCCAGTTGCTGAGTAATGGTACTTGCCCCTTGTGATGCATGGCCTGAACTCATCGCAACAGACGCTGCTCGGATGATCCCTACCGGGTCAACCCCGTGATGCTCATAAAAACGACTGTCCTCCGTTGCAATGAACGCCTTCACCATAATCGGTGGAATTTCGGACAACCCAAGAGGCATACGGCGCTTTTCACCATATTGGGCAATCAGCTCGCCATCTGCACTGAACACCTGCATTGGTGTCTGTAATCGAACATCCTTTAATGTCGCCACATCAGGTAACTGAGGCTCGATATATTGGTACATACCAAAAATCGAGGCCGTTCCCAGAAAAATGCAACTCACGACAAAGACTAGAAAATACTTTACGAACTTCACCTGAAATTTCCCATGCCACGTTAGTCGGGTGGTTTATAAACAATCGGCGCGTAGTATAAAGGTTACACAGCACCTTGAATATGGTCTTTTATTAAAATTACTGATATGGAGATCGATATATGTATTCACCAAAATGGTATGTCGGATTGGACATCCAAAATGGCGCCCTTCGCGCCGTCGCAGCTATAAAACGCCGAGATGGCTGGCAGCTTCGCCACTGCTGGCAATATCTTTTATCCGATACAGTTATGCCGGAAGGCCGTCTACAACGGCCAGAAATACTATGTGATATTTTAAATCAATGGCGCCAAGAATTACCTAAAAAAATCAGTTTCAGACTCGCTCTACCTGTACAACAAACATTGCAGAAGAGTCTGGCTTTACCCCCAGATATCAATCTTAAAGAACCGGAACAAGGCTGGTTTATCAATGCTAGCGCCGAGAAACAATTTCCCTTTAACACCCGAGAATTGGCGCTGGATTACCGTATTATTGAACAAAACGCCTACATCAGCGCTGCTCGCCAGAAAGATCTCAACCTCTGGCTACAATGTCTTGCACAAGCAGAAATAATTCCAGACGCCATTGATATTGCCCCCTGTGCCCTACGCTATATAGCGCAATACGCCGGCGTTCCCGCTGATAGTTGGCTGCTACACAGGCAACAATCTGGTTGGCTATGGGTATCTCCTGCCAGTGCCCCCTTCGCTTATGATCTGGTATCAGCAAATACAGCGGCTTCTCCACAGCAGATTATCCGTCAATTATCTGCCTCATCTATGGCTGAACAGCCTGTTTATTACAGTAGCTACCAACAAGAAGCCCTACCTGAAGGAACCTATTCTTGGGATATGTTGGCAGCATTCCGTCACTATCAACCACCACTGCCAGTTCAACTGATGGAATATGTGATAGCCAGTGGTTTAGCACTCAGACCGGATGATAAGTAACGATGTATCAGGTTAATTTTCTGCCTTGGCGACAAACCCGGCTAAGACATCGTTATCGTTGGTGGGCGATTCTTCTCTTATTGCAATTGATATTGTGGCTGACAGTGCTCGTCTGGATGTTATTAAAACAACAGGAAACGATTAACCAGTATCAAAGGCAATTACAACAACTCAGCCAGCAACAATTACATTTGCAACAACAGATAACTCAGACAGAAGAGGCAATCAATCTTCACAACAAACTGATCTATAAATCAAAACAACAACAAACGTGGCTGAAACAGAACCAGCAACATTGGCAATTATTTAATGAATTACCTGAATTACTACCTGAAGGAAGTTGGTTAACCGCTTTTGATGATCAGGCAGGTCAATTAAAACTGGTTGCTAATAGTCTGGATTATTCCAGTATGACCTCTCTGCTGGATAATCTTGAAAACAACGGGCAATTGTCTGAAATTCAACTAAAAAAGATGACCACCACCGAACAACAAATCAGACAATTTATTATTGACGCTAACTGGCGGGCGGAAATATCCAATGATAAAAAGTGACTATCTATGGTGGTTTGCCAAACCAACCTGGCTGCTCTTGATCTGGCAGCAAGCTATCATCATGCTATTTCTGATCCTGTTTTATCTTTTCTTCTGGCAAGAAAAAGCTGAACAGAGAAGTAGCCTGACACAAAAAATAGCAGCCCAGCAAACCAATACAAAAGCAACCCATGAACGACTAAATCAGCTACCGTTATTGGAAGATATACAACAACACATCAACCAAATAGAAAATGAACTCGGTAAACCGCGACAAAATGCGATAAAAATTACCGCAATAAAACAACTACAACAGCCATTGATAAATTCTGGCGCGCAAGTTCTTGAGTGGCAACGTAAAAAAGAAGGGGAAAAAACGCTCTGGCAAATCACAATTTATTTGAACTACGAACAGATGCTGAGTTTTCTTGAAGCGTTACAAACGTTATATCCGCCGTTGCTGATTAAACAGTTTTCCATTTCGCCATCAGGTGAATTCCTAAACGTCAAAATCACCCTGTCAGAAACCTCACATGAGGAATTTTATGACTAAAAAATTTATTCTATTTATCCTTTTTCTGCCCGCTATTGTTGTTGCAGAGATAAGAAATCCTTTTGCTCCCCCTATGATAGAGACAGAAGAGCAATCGGTTGAGTTATTTGATCAATCAGTCAATGAGACCGAAATTCAGTCCCTCTCAACCGTATTACAATATGCAGACGCAGAAAGAATTGCTCTGAATCTCGGACAAAACAGACCCGCACTGATAACGAAAGAGGGTAAAGTTGATTTTGATCCTGAAACTAATAGTCTGATTTTACAGGATACCCCCATCGCTATCGCACAAATAAAAAGCTGGCTGAAAGAGATAGATACACCACAGCAGCAAGTACAGATTACGGCACATATCGTAACCAGCAGCAGAGAAGCATTACATGAACTCGGTATTTATTGGGGCATGCCGATAGGAGAACAGATTAATACATCAACGGGTATAAACCGCCTCAATATCAACCAAGCCGCCAACGATAACATGCATCGATTTGCGTTCAATATTGCCCGTATTCACACCAGTTTGCTGGAAATGGAACTCAGTGCCTTAGAACAAGAAAACCAACTCGATATTATCGCTAGCCCAAGACTAACCGCCTCACATCAACAGCTAGCCAGCATCAAGCAAGGCTCTGATATTCCCTACGTCAGCCAAGAAAAAGAGAAAAGTACCGTGCAATTTAAAGAAGCCGTACTAGGAATGGAAGTTACCCCTCATATACTGAGGAAAAACAAAATCAGACTCTCTCTGAAAATCAGCCAAAACATGCCAGGGATCTCAATAAGCCAAGGGGGAGGTGAGAATTTAACCATCGACAAACAAGAAATAATAACTCAAGTTACTGTAAAGAACGGTGAAACACTTATTCTCGGAGGAATTTTTCAACAGAAAAAAGGCGAGCAAACCCAGAAGGTACCTTATCTATCAGACATCCCATTGATCGGTTCGCTATTTAACCAAAAAGGCCATAAACACAGCCGACGAGAGTTAGTCATATTTATTACACCTCAACTGATGGATATTTAGCCGCAAATGAAAATATAACCGTTATATCAGCAAGTTGGATATAAAAAACTTAACTATTCCGTATGATGATGCGCAGATTTTTCCAACTAATCCTGTTTATAGATTTGACGCTGAGTCCGATTTAGCATACAAGAGTTAACTAATTGAGTGGTCGGGTTTAACATCACAATAATCAGCCAATGAAACCAGAGCTTTCGTTACAAAAAGCTCATCATTGATTTATATAGTTGCAAAACTGGCTGATGTACTGAGATAATTTTGTTATCTGATCTCACATTACCGCTCATGAGGTTTCAGTTTAGGTCCCGCTGCTGATTTGATTAGCGGGGCGGGTTATCATTAACGAATAGTCTTAGTAATACCAAAAACATGGCAGAGAAACGTAATATCTTTCTGGTTGGGCCTATGGGTGCCGGCAAAAGCACTATTGGTCGTCAGTTAGCTCAGCAACTCAATATGGAGTTTTACGACTCCGATCAAGAAATTGAGCGACGTACCGGAGCTGACGTGGGCTGGGTATTCGACGTGGAAGGCGAAGAAGGCTTCCGCGAACGCGAAGAAAAAGTGATTAACGAACTCACTGAAAAACAAGGCATTGTACTGGCGACTGGCGGAGGTTCTGTGAAATCCAGAGAAACCCGTAATCGTCTGTCTGCCCGTGGTGTCGTGGTCTACTTGGAAACCACCATTGAAAAACAGTTAGCACGCACCCAGCGCGATAAAAAACGCCCCTTACTTCAAGTTGACGCTCCAGCACGTGAAGTTTTAGAAAATTTAGCAAACGAACGTAATCCTCTGTACGAGGAAATTGCTGATGTCACTATCCGTACCGATGAGCAGAGCGCTAAAGTTGTCGCTAATCAAATCATTGAGTTACTGGAAAAAAATTGATTCAAGCAAGTCTGTACAGCGATAAATAATTAAGGCGAAGGCTGCTTATGGAAAAGATCACTGTCACTTTAGGGGAACGTAGTTACCCAATTACCATTGCAAAAGGGTTATTTGACGATCCTTCTGCTTTTGCACCACTAAAAGCAGGCCAGCAGGTTATGTTGGTAACGAATCAAACCCTAGCTCCGCTGTATTTGGCAAAAGTAAAAGCCGCCTTGCAGCAAGCCGGGATTCGGGTAGATGAAATAGTTCTACCTGATGGTGAACAGTACAAATCTCTTTCCGTATTAAATGAGGTATTTTCCGCTTTGCTGGAAAATAGCCATAGCCGGGACACAACGCTTATCGCTCTCGGTGGCGGCGTAATCGGTGATTTAACTGGTTTTGCCGCCGCCTGTTATCAACGTGGCGTCCGTTTTATTCAAATACCTACCACCCTTCTTGCTCAGGTTGATTCCTCTGTCGGAGGAAAAACCGCAGTAAACCATCCCCTTGGCAAGAATATGATAGGGGCATTCTATCAACCAGTCTCTGTGATGGTCGATCTCAACTGCCTGCAAACGCTTCCAGCCCGCGAACTCTCTTCCGGTCTGGCTGAGGTCATTAAGTACGGTATCATTCTCGACAGCGCATTTTTTAGCTGGCTTGAAGATAATATGGATAAACTTCTGGCTCTCGACAACCAAGCAATGGCTTACTGCATCCGTCGTTGTTGCGAATTGAAAGCTGAAGTTGTCGCAGCAGATGAGAAAGAATTGAGTGGCTTGCGTGCCCTGTTGAATCTTGGTCACACCTTTGGTCACGCCATCGAAACAGAGATGGGATATGGTGTCTGGTTACATGGAGAAGCGGTTGCCGCAGGCATGGTCATGGCAGCAAGAACAGCTCAACTTGCTGATAATTTCTCCGAACAGGATACTCAACGTATTATCCGATTGTTGGAGCGGGCAAATCTGCCTGTACACGGACCACAAAATATGCCGCCAGAAGCCTATCTGCCACATATGATGCGAGATAAGAAAGTTATAGCAGGTAAATTACGGCTGGTTCTTCCAACAAAAATAGGTAAAGCCTATCTCCGCTCAGATATTGAACACAATTGTGTTATTGACGCTATTCGTCAGTGTTTATCCTATGAAAATGGGTAAATTTTAAGTAAGTTGTATGCTTATGGCATTAAATTAAATGTTTTTTTGCATACATCTGATTGTTGTGTCATAAAATAACGACTCTATCAAACAAATTTCCATCTTAGTTAAGTCAGCCAGCCGGACTGGCTTCAATTGCAATTGGCATCATTGGCTCTGTTTGGAGGGCATATGGACGAATTCAAATCAGAAAATGAACAAAGAGCAGATAATGAGTTTAGGCCAGATACTTCAGATCGCCGTTCTTCACGCTCGCGTCAGCCATTAAATAAACCCAAATTTGCGATTTCACGTCAGCAAATGATGCTCGGCATTGGGATTTTAGTGCTGCTACTGCTGATTATGGCTATCAGTTCAGCCTTAAAAGCCCCAACTGAGCATGAAAAACAGCAATCGCCAAATGTCGCCGAGAAGAATATTGATTTATCAAGTTCATCATCCAGCAACGATAATAATCAATCTACAACATCAGAGAGTAACACCACAAATACAATTAACAGGCCACAGGAAATCCATGTTCCTCCTGTTGGTGGTACTGCAACTCAATCTCATCAGCTGCAAACTAACAATGGCGAAAGCCAAAATCAGCGCATTGAATTACCAGGAAATATTCCTGATGCACTGACTCAACAACAAAGTAATATAAATCACGCAGTGCAAAATCTGAATCAAGCCCAACAATCACAGCCAGTAACACCGCCACCGGTGGTACAACAGAAATCGGAAAATATCCGTCCACTGAAATCAGAAACACCGGCTAAATCAAAACCATCGACAAATCATACTAGCAGTAAAAATAATGAGGTCAGTAGCGCCGGTAGTGATCTATTGAAAACCCCGGCAAACCACTACACTTTGCAATTAAGTAGTGCCAGCCGCTCAGATACACTGACCGCTTTTGCTAAAAAGTATAGTCTTACCCATTACAAAGTTTATGAAACTAAACGTAATGGAAAAATTTGGTTTGTTTTAATTCATGGTGATTACCGTTCCGTTTCTGAAGCTAAACGGGCTGTTTCATCTCTACCAGCCGAGATTCAGGCGAAAAAACCTTGGGTCAGAACGATGCAGCAAGTGCAACAAGACCTAAGAAAATAAAACAATATTTATTAGGCGCTGATATGCTGTCCTAAACAGAGTACAATCTGCGGCTCTGGAATGATTGAGTAATTATTGACAGCATGAAAAAAAAACGCGCTTTCTTAAAATGGGCCGGTGGAAAATACCCGTTGGTAGATGACATCAAACGTCATCTGCCAGCCGGTAGTTGTCTGATAGAGCCATTTGTTGGCGCAGGTTCTGTCTTTTTGAACACCGACTACGACTCTTATATCCTCGCTGATATCAACAGTGACCTGATTAACCTGTACAACACAGTAAAACTCAGGGCTGATGAGTTTATCGTCCACACACGCCCTCTATTTACCCAAGAATACAATACAGCCGAACATTTTTATCAGTTACGAGAGCAATTTAACCAAAGCACTGACCCGTTCTATCGCAGCGTGTTATTCCTTTATCTCAATCGCCACTGTTACAACGGCCTCTGTCGTTATAATTCTCATGGTAAATTTAACGTACCTTTTGGCCGTTATAAAAAGCCCTACTTTCCTGAAGAAGAATTACATTGGTTTGCTGAAAAAGCCCAAAATGCGACTTTTATCTGTGAGCACTATCAACACACGTTGAACAAAGCACATCAAGGCTCGGTTATCTATTGCGATCCCCCCTATGCTCCTTTGTCAGCAACAGCGAACTTTACGGCGTATCACACCAATAGCTTTAACATTGCAGATCAGGAAAATCTGGCAAATATTGCATTTAGGTTATCATCAGAACGTGCAATTCCTGTTTTGATATCCAACCACGATACGCCAATGACACGAAAATGGTACTATCAGGCTTCACTTCATATTGTCAAAGCACGTCGTACTATCAGCAGGAATATCCTTGCCCGCAGTAAGGTAGACGAACTTTTGGCATTATATCGCTGATTTATCCACTCCCCTTTTGCCTCGCAATTAAGGGATGATAGAAACGATTTGGAGAAGATAATGAAAGACTTTCTGATTGCCCCATCCATTTTATCTGCAAATTTTGCGCGGCTGGGTGAAGATACCGCTAAGGTGTTGGCAGCAGGGGCTGATGTTGTTCATTTTGATGTTATGGACAACCATTACGTCCCTAACCTGACTATCGGTCCGATGGTCTGCCAAGCTCTGCGGGATTATGGCATCACTGCGCCAATCGATGTCCATTTAATGGTAAAACCGGTTGACCGCATTATCCCTGATTTTGCCAAAGCAGGAGCGACTTACATTACCTTCCACCCAGAAACCAGTGAGCATATTGATCGCAGTTTACAACTCATCAAAGAGCATGGTTGTAAAGCTGGCTTGGTATTCAATCCTGCAACTCCATTGAGTTATCTTGATTATGTTCTGGATAAATTGGATATCATTCTATTGATGTCGGTAAATCCCGGTTTCGGTGGTCAATCTTTCATCCCTGGAACACTAGAGAAACTGAGTCAGGTTCGTAAAATCATTGATGAAAGCGGTTATGATATCCGTCTTGAGGTAGACGGTGGTATTAAAGCTAGCAATATTGCCGCGGCTGCAACCGCGGGGGCAGATATGTTTGTTGCTGGTTCAGCCATTTTCAACCAACCAGATTACAAAACTGTTATTGATAATATGCGTAGTGAATTGTCAAAGGTATCTCATGGTAAGTAAGGTATTAAAAGGTATTCGTGCTATCGCTTTTGATCTGGACGGCACACTAGTAGACAGCGCCGGTGGTTTGGCTGATGCACTGGATCAAGCGTTGTTAGCCAAAGGTCTCCCTGCTGCGGGAAAAGAGCGGGTTGCTGCCTGGGTAGGTAATGGCGCAGACATTATGGTCGAACGTGCGTTGACATGGGCCAGAGTCAAATTGACCGCGCAACTGCATAAAGAAACCCGTGAGCTGTTTGACCGATTTTATGAAACAACTGTAACAACAGGCAGTCAACTATTCCCAGAAGTCAAAGTTACATTGGCTGAACTGGCAAAACACAACTTGCCAATGGGTATCATCACCAATAAGCCAACACCTTTCATTGCTCCTCTGCTGGCTTCTTTAGGCATCAGTGAATATTTCTCATTAGTGTTAGGTGGTGATGATGTTAAAGAGAAAAAGCCACATCCGGCACCTATTTATTTAACAATGGGCACATTCGGACTGCGTAAGGAAGAGCTGCTCTTTGTCGGTGATTCCCGTAATGATATTTTAGCGGCACAAGCGGCTGGTTGCCCTTGTGTTGGTTTAACTTATGGATATAACTACGGTGAATCTATTGCATTAAGTAATCCAGATTGCATATTAACGAATTTTTCGGATCTGCTATCCACAATTGGACTCCCATTTTTAAAACTTCAGGAAGCATAATAAAATGAATGAACCCACTGTATCTGAAACACTAAACTCCCAAAAACCTATTGTATTCAGCGGCGCACAACCTTCCGGTGAATTAACCATCGGTAACTACATGGGGGCGTTACGTCAGTGGGTTAAAATGCAGGATGATTACGACTGCATCTATTGCATTGTTGACCAACATGCAATCACAGTCCGCCAGGACCCAAAAGAACTACGAAAACGTACTCTGGATACACTAGCGCTCTACCTAGCTTGTGGCATCGACCCAGAAAAAAGTACTATTTTTGTCCAATCGCATGTCCCACAACACGCTCAGTTAAGCTGGGTTCTAAACTGTTATACCTATTTCGGTGAACTCAGCCGCATGACTCAGTTTAAAGACAAATCAGCTCGTCATGCCGAAAACATCAACGCAGGCTTGTTTGATTATCCAGTGCTGATGGCTGCGGATATTTTGGTATACCAAACAAACCAAGTTCCTGTGGGAATCGATCAGAAACAACATCTTGAACTAAGCCGTGATATTGCTCAACGATTTAATTCTATCTATGGCAATATCTTCGCCGTACCAGAACCGTTTATCCCAACGGGTGGCGCTCGTGTTATGGCCCTTCAAGACCCAGAAAAGAAAATGTCCAAGTCAGATGACAACCGCAACAACGTTATCGCCTTGTTGGAAGATCCAAAATCAGCCGCTAAAAAGATAAAACGCGCAGTCACAGATTCAGAAGAACCGCCCCGTGTTCGCTACGATCTGGAACAAAAACCGGGGGTTTCCAACTTATTAGATATCCTCGCGGGTGTTACTGGCAAAACCGTTCCTGAACTGGAAGCAGAATTTGAAGGCCAAATGTATGGACATCTAAAAAGTGCTGTTGCTGATGCAGTTTCCGGTATGCTGACTGAGTTACAAGAACGTTTCCATCATTTCCGTAACGATGAAGTCCTGCTGAATAAAATCATGGCGGAAGGTGCAGCTAAGGCAAAAGCCCGTGCTCAGATTACGCTAGATAAAGTGTATGAAGCTGTTGGCTTTATTGCTCACCCTTAAATCGATAAAATGTGCACGTTCACTACGTGCACATTTCAGGCTACAAAAAAAACCATTTAAAAAACGAGACGTATTTTTACATCATGGATGGTAAAAAGTCTGATAGTTTAACCAGACAGAAAAGCAATACGATTGGACAGATTAAAACAGTGTAAAGCAAGCTTAAACTGACCTATTTAATGTATTCCGATTTTTTATATTGGATTATTTAACTGTTTGATTAAAAAGTTTATTCTGCGGTTGAAAATATTATTAAAGCGATTCATTTTGGAAAATATATTACCTGATTAACCTATTCATATACCCAATGGATTTCAAGATGCATCGCGACGGCAAGGGAGCGAATCCCCGGGAGCATAGATAATTATGTGACCGGGGTGAGCGAGTGCAGCCAACAAAGAGGCAACTTGAAAGATGACGGGTATATTCTTATTTACTTTTTTTCGGGGGATATAACCATTAACAAAACCAATTTTTGCTTCTCATTTTCCATTGATAGTTTTATGAAGGGCAGATTTTAAGCCATTATTAAAGGCCATTGTTTTACCTTCTAGTTTTAATCGGTATAAAGTTTTGACCGTTGTTTTTACCACTTTTAACACCTGCTTTTTATTAGGTTTAATCAGAAGTTTTTCAGCATCCTAATACTGTGCCACATCACCATCACTCCCCAAATGCCTAGAACAACACGGCTCACAAGGCTGAAATCTGCCCGATAAACCATGTCGGATAGCATAAGTAGACGGAAGCCTCACTATAACGGTTTCCTGTCGCCCCTGACGGAAAAATCTGGGATTCAAACGATTTTTCAGACATTTTTTGCCGCTTACCATGAGTTTTCTCTCCACTGAGCATCAACCCCCTCCTACGATGAACATGAAGGTATACGCTTAGAAAACATCTTAAAACAAACCTGTTTCTTGTACAGACCAATATCTGAGTCACAAAAATAAGTCATTAAAAATCAGTTAACTATAAAAAAATCATTTTTTTCTCATATTCACTGTAAGAAATTGTTGCGTAGTGCGACTAATTGAGTGAAGCAGAAGCAAATGCTTGTTTCAGCAAAGCAGTAATTTACCTTCTACACAAATATAAAAGGAACGTTCTATGACGAAGCAAACAACAAAAGCATTATTGGCCCTAGCTTTAGGCAGCGTATTTATTGCAGGGAGTACTTCAGCAATGGCGGATGCCGGCAGCAAAACAGAGAAATGCTATGGCGTTTCTCTGAAAGGGAAAAATGACTGTAAAGCAGGTGCAGGCACCACCTGTGCTGGTACCTCAAAAAAGGATTATCAGGGTAATGCCTGGAAAATGGTACCGGCGGGTTCCTGCGTAAAAATGAAGTCTCCGACCTCCCCAACCGGTTTTGGTCAACTGGACGCATTCAAAGAAGTGTAATTTCGGCATCAGGCAGGAGCTCATATGATGACAATTTCTTTACCCTCACACAGCGTCTCTCGTGATGCTCCTGACCGCCTCATGCTAAATAGGCTTCCGGCTAGAGCAGGTATCGGATTAAAGCCAGAGCATTTTCGCGCTATTCTGCGCGATAAACCCGACATTGGTTTTTTTGAAATTCACGCGGAAAATTATCTGGTTGCGGGTGGTCCGTTTCATCAGGCACTGACCGCCATTCGCCAAGATTATCCGCTTTCTATTCATGGAGTGGGCCTGTCCATCGGAGGAGAAAATCCTCTGAATCAGTCCCATTTACAACGTGTTGCTGCGCTGGTTGAACGCTACCAGCCGGCCATTTTTTCTGAACACCTTGCTTGGTCGACGCACAACGATCTATTTCTCAATGATCTGTTGCCGCTGCCTTATACTGACGTCACGCTGACGCAGGTCTGCGAACACATCGATCAGGTACAGAATGCGCTGCGTCGCCCCATTCTGCTGGAAAACCCGTCCACCTACATCGAGTTCAGCGCCTCAACCATGAGCGAGACCAACTTTATCTCCGAGGTGATACGCCGCACCGGATGCGGACTACTTCTGGACGTGAACAATCTCTATATCAGTGGCGTCAACCATAATCGCTGCCCGCGGCAGATGCTATTCGAGCTGCCACTTCACCGCGTCGGTGAAATTCATCTGGCGGGCTATACGGAAAGCCGCGATGGGGCAAACGACTTGCTGTTGATTGATTCACACGACAGTCATGTGACCGAACCTGTCTGGGATCTCTATAACAAAACCCTGAGTGAAACGGGGCCGATCGCCACCCTGCTCGAATGGGACAGCAATATTCCACCATTAGACGTGCTGCTGAACGAAGCCAGCCATGCCCAGCGTTACATTACAAAGAGCACGAAAAATGCAACAACAACTGTATCAAGCACTTCTTGACCCCAACCTCACAGTACCTAAGGGGCTGACAGCCTGGAACGGTAGCGATCCGGCGGTACGTTTTGCGATTTATCGTAATAATGTCATAACATCGCTGATCGACGCACTGGCCGAAAACTGCCCCGTCCTTCTCGCCCAGCTCGGAGAGTGCTTTTTCCGTGCGATGGCGGCGGAGTTTATACGTCAACAGCCGCCTTCTTCTCCTATTTTGGCGGGCTATGGCACGCAATTGCCGGACTGGATTGCGACGTTTCAGCCGTTGGCAGACTGGCCCTGGCTGAGCGATCTCACCCGGCTGGAAATGTTGTTTATTGAATCGCTGCACGCTGCGGACCCTACCGAACAAACGGCAGACGCGGCCCTCGGTGACGACCCCGCACAGTTGCTGATGGCGCTCCATCCCTCAGTACGGCTCTTTAGTTCAGATTATGCCGTCTTCAGCCTGTGGGCCTCACACCAACAAAGTGAAAACGAGATAATGCTGGACCCATTCCAGCCAGAACATATGCTGCTGTGCCGCGTTGACGACGACGTTCGAATCATGTTGCTCAGCCGGGCGGAAATGCAATTTGTCGCCATGATCCAGTCCGGTCGGTGTCTTACCGAAGCCCTAGACATCGCCGCTAGGGAGGATGCGACTTTTGAGCCTCAACCGGTTTTACAACGCATGCAGCACTACGAGCTGATTCTTTCTCTATATAGCAACACGGAGCGTTAAGATGGCATTACTCAAAATATTAGCGTTAAAGGGGCAACGCATTGCGCAGGAAAGTGTTATCCCCCTTCTGGCGCGCATTAGTCTCGCCGCAACATTCTGGCTGTCGGGCCAAAGCAAAGTAGTGGGATTAAACATAGATATTCTGGAGACAAGCACACCCTGGCAACTAGGGATTCCGCGCGTTACCGACAGCTCCGTGTCGCTCTTTACCAGCGAGTACAAGCTTCCTCTGCTGTCACCCGATGTTGCTGCCGTCATGGCCGCGACCGCAGAACACTTGTTTCCGCTGCTGCTGATCGTCGGATTTGCGACACGCTTCTCCGCACTAGCATTAATGGTGATGACGCTGGTGATTCAGATATTTGTTTATCCAGATGCCTGGCCTGTCCACGCTACCTGGCTGACGGCTCAGTTGTATCTGGTGACGTATGGCGGTGGGAGGTTTTCACTTGATCGCCTGATTTACCGCCATCGTACCTGATTCCCCTTCCCTACGTTACTTTATTTTGATTCTCGTTTTCGCCACGAGCGAATGCAGAAGTGATAGTGCGCAGGTCGGCAAGCTGTTGTCTGAAATTCCGGCACCCGTTGCATATTCGCAAATGCAGCATTAGCTGAACATGTTGAGAAAGCACGATTTTTGCATCCAGCGCCTGAGACATCAGGCGCGTAGCTTGGTAACAACTAAGCATATTTACCCTCCTGGGAAAACCAGCGTTGTGACAAACATTCGCGTAAACGCATACGCGCACGCCAGAGCATCACATTTAGGTTGCTGACAGAGAGCGCCATCTCCCGACAGATCTCCTGAGTCTCAAGGCCAACAAATTCACGCATCATAAATGCCCGCGCGTTTTGCGTTGGCAACTGTGTCAGACAAAGCTCAAAAACCGTCCAGAATTGCTCCTGCTCGGCCGCCTCATCCGGTAAATGCCAGCGCTGAGGATGCTCGTTTCGCGGCCAATGACCAGATTCATCAAACAACGCTTCAAAATTTTGCTCATCAGCATCATCAGTCAATTGCACGCTACTATGCCGATAACGCATACGCAAGGCATCTGAGATTTTGTTGCGCAGGATCGTAAACACCCAGCTCTTCCAGGCGGCTCGTCCGGCAAAAGAAGCGGCATTCTTCATCGCCCCTTCCAGCGCCTCTTGGACAACATCTTCCGCTTGATGAAAATCATTCAACTGCAAGCTGGCAAACTGCAACATCTGTTTATGCAGCATGGAAAAAAACTGCGGATCCCGCAGCAGGTTATTGATATCGGACATTGTGGTTTCTATCTTAACAAGGATTGTTCTGGATAACCGGGTATTATTGGCGGAATCGCCGAAATTTACTCACATGACTTAGGGGCCGTTTGGGGAATGGAGGTAATTCTAAATTAAAATCCATCTAATAGTAACAAAATGCGATGAAAAGACGCTTAATGTCCATGCAAACTGCCAGTAAAAACCTTTTCGTTTTATCATTGACGAAAACTTGGCAGTGATAAATAGTCAAGACGCTAAAAGTCAGCAATCTAAAATGTGCACGTGGTGAACGTGCACAGTTTATCATTTTCCGAACAACCTACGGTTAAAATCCTCAATCTTTCCAAACATCACCCGCTTTTGCATAGTCAAGCTCCAACTAGCAGATAACCCAGCGGCACTCATCAACCGACGATATTGCTCTTCATCAAATGGCATATTAAAAGCAATCGCTATCGCTTCCTTAACGAAAACATCACTATTACGGGAAATAAGAACAAGAGGTTCATCTGGGCTGACATTTCCCGCAGCAATAATTCTATAAAGCCAGCCACAGCGCCCACTCTCCTGCATAATGGCAGAAAAATTGCTGATACCAGAATGAGAATTAAGTTTGTAACAAGGCGAACGAGGTTGAGTTACTTGAATTATTGCCCCTCCCCAACTGAAAATGTCACCAATACAAACATTTTCTTCAGTCAACCCAGTTGTGGAAATATTTTCACCAAATGCTGGAGCAATAAAAAAATCTTCTTGATCAGGAAATTGATGTTTCCAGAAATCATAGTGTTCACGAGGATAATGACAAAGTGCACGATCAGGGCCGCCGTGGAAACGGGTTTCGGCCTGCTCATCACCTTCTAATCCTAAAGAAGTCAGACGCAGGCTACCATCAACCATCCGTTTGTTAATTGCGCTGGCAGAAAGTTTTCCTGATATTTCAATTTTACCTGTATATACCTGCGGACAATACATAATTCACTTTCCTTATTGAAATCAGTCTGACATCACCATCATAAACCAACATTCAACCAATAAAAATGCCGGCAGTCATATCAGCCGGCATAGCAGAAAAGAGAAATTATTCCGTAAGTTATTTCACTTTTTCCTGGTAACGTCTTGCTGCTTCATCCCAGTTAACAACGCTCCAGAATGCTTTAATATAGTCAGGACGACGGTTTTGGTACTGTAAATAATAAGCATGTTCCCAAACATCCAGACCAATAATTGGATAACCGGATGCACCAGAAATAGCTTCCCCCATTAGTGGGCTATCCTGGTTAGCAGTCGATACAACCGCCAGTTTGCCATCATCTTTCAGTACTAGCCACGCCCAGCCAGAGCCAAAACGGGTAGCCGCCGCCTGCTCAAATTTCTCTTTAAAAGAATCTATGCTACCGAAATCACGTTCAATCGCTTCTTTTAATGGACCTTGCAGAGTCGTACCTAATTTCAGACCTTTCCAAAACAAGCTATGGTTAGCGTGTCCACCAGCATTGTTACGTACAAAAGTACGTTTATCAGCAGGTATCTTATCTAATTGCTGAATCAGATCATCAATATCCAGTCCCTCCAGCTCAGGGAAAGCTTCCAAGGCGCTATTGGTATTATTGACGTAAGTCTGATGATGCTTGGTATGGTGGATTTCCATCGTCTGCTTATCAAAATGAGGTTCCAGAGCTTCATAAGAATAAGGAAGAGAAGGTAATGAATAGCTCATATCATGTACTCCAGTCATATAAGAATGGTTCAAAGTCCACACCTTGTGAACAACGTGATCATTATAGTTAATTAAATATTATTGGAAATGTTTATCAATACCACACTCTTGTCATGGTTTTATTATACAACTGTGTTTCAGTGACTTATCAGTCAATTTATCTATATTTAACATTATTATTAGATTAGGATTTTGAATTACTATTTTTGATTAGCAATTAAACCTAAAGAAACCCGCCACACTAAATGACAATTACGTGAAAAATTTTCTTTTTATTGCGTGATCTTCCGCGCAAAAAAAAAACAAAAATTCTCTTTACACTTTAGTTAACTTTGATTTGACATAATATTAACATTCGCAAGGAGAATATTATATGACCAAAATAATGAAGCACCCTATTCCTGCCACCATTGCAGAACATGCCCTGATAAATAAACAACAATACCAACAAAACTACCAATTATCGTTGCAAGATCCGGAAAGATTCTGGGGTGAGAAAGGCAAAATTGTTGATTGGATTCAACCTTACACCAAGGTAAAGAATACCTCTTTTGATCCAGGACATATCAGTATCCGCTGGTTTGAAGATGGAACACTAAATTTAAGCGCAAATTGTCTTGATCGTCATCTAAAAGAACGTGGTGATCAAACCGCTATTATTTGGGAAGGTGATGATCCAACAGAATCCAAAGCAATAACCTATCGTGAACTACACCATGATGTATGCCAGTTCGCCAATGTATTAAAAAATCTAGGTATTAAAAAAGGCGATGTTGTTGCTATTTACATGCCGATGGTGCCAGAAGCAGCGGTTGCCATGTTAGCATGTGCCCGCATTGGTGCTATCCACTCTGTTATTTTCGCGGGTTTTTCTCCTGACGCCGTATCCGGGCGCATCATCGATTCGAATACTAAACTTGTCATTACTGCCGATGAAGGATTGAGAGCCGGACGCACTATCCCCCTGAAAAAGAATGTCGATGACGCATTAAGTAATGCAGCCGTTGTCAGTGTATCTAATGTAATCGTTTTTAAACGTACTGGAAATATTGGTCACTGGCAATCTGGCCGTGACCTTTGGTGGCATGAATTGGTCGCAGACGCTAGTACTGACTGCCCAGTTGAAGAGATGAATGCAGAAGACCCGCTGTTTATTCTCTATACTTCCGGATCTACCGGTAAACCTAAAGGTGTACTGCACACCACCGGAGGTTACCTTGTATATGCATCTCTAACATTTAAATATGTATTCGATTATCAGCCGGGGGAAGTCTATTGGTGTACAGCAGATGTAGGTTGGGTTACCGGACATAGTTATCTGCTCTACGGCCCCCTTTCCTGCGGCGCTATTACTCTAATGTTTGAAGGCGTGCCAAACTATCCTGCGGTTAACCGTCTAAGTCAGGTTATTGATAAACATCAGGTAAATATCCTGTATACAGCACCAACAGCAATTCGTGCCTTAATGGCTGAAGGCGACAAAGCTATTGAAGGAACAAAACGTACTTCTCTGCGCATTATGGGATCAGTCGGCGAGCCGATTAACCCGGAAGCTTGGGAATGGTATTATCAGAAAATTGGTAACAGCAAATGCCCGATTGTCGATACCTGGTGGCAAACAGAAACTGGTGGCTTCATGATCACACCACTGCCAGGCGCAACCGAACTGAAAGCAGGTTCCGCAACGCTACCTTTCTTCGGTGTTCAGCCCGCGTTGGTTGATAATCTTGGTGAACTACTAGAAGGTGCTTGTGAAGGAAATCTGGTTATTACCGACTCCTGGCCAGGACAAGCACGCTCACTATTTGGCGATCATGACCGTTTTGAACAAACCTATTTCTCTACCTTTAAGGGAATGTATTTTAGTGGTGATGGCGCACGCTGTGATGAAGATGGCTACTATTGGATAACTGGCCGTGTTGATGATGTGCTGAATATTTCCGGCCACCGTCTAGGAACTGCTGAAATTGAATCTGCTTTGGTCTCCCATCCTAAAATTGCAGAAGCGGCTGTCGTAGGTACCCCACATAACATTAAAGGGCAGGCAATTTATGCCTATGTCACCTTGAATCACGGTGAAGAGCCCTCTCCAGAACTCTATACAGAAGTCCGTAATTGGGTACGTAAAGAAATCGGCCCGATTGCTACACCAGACATCCTACACTGGACAGACTCATTACCAAAAACCCGGTCAGGAAAAATTATGCGTCGTATCCTGCGCAAAATAGCCTCCGGCGATACCAGCAATCTAGGAGACATTTCAACACTAGCAGATCCAGGAGTGGTAGAGAAATTGTTGGAAGAAAAACAAACAATGAGTATTTCGTGACAGATCATGCCGCCATAAGGCGGCTGTAATCAAAATATAATAAATATATACCCTATGGATTTCAAGATGCATCGCGACGGCAAGGGAGCGAATCCCCGGGAGCATAGCAAACTATGTGACCGGGGTGAGTGAGTGCAGCCAACAAAGAGGCAACTTGAAAGATAACGGGTATAAGAGGATATACTCCGATGAATGACGATATTTACCTAGGGATCGAGAATAACCCTCGTTTCAAAGAATTGGTTGAAAAACGAGGACGTTTTGCATGGCTGCTATCAATAATTACATTAATTCTGTATATCGGTTTTATTTTTCTCATTGCATTTTCACCCGAATGGCTAGGTACTCCCCTTTATAATGGTTCCAATATCACCCGTGGAATACCAGTTGGTGTTGGTTTAATTGTTATTTCATTCATTTTAACCGGCTTATATGTAATCAGAGCCAATAACGAGTTTGATCACCTTACCTCACAAATTCTCAGTGAGGTAAATAAATGAAAAAGTTCCTGTTATCAGCAATAGTGCTATTTCCTCATCTTACCTGGGCTAACACAATCTCTGGAACCGTAGAAAAGCAACCTGTCAATATTCAAGCTATTATCATGTTTGTCCTGTTTGTTGGTTTTACTCTCTACATCACTTACTGGGCCTCAAAAAAAACCCGCTCCCGTGCTGATTACTACACTGCGGGTGGACGTATTACTGGTTTCCAAAATGGAATGGCAATTGCGGGAGATTTTATGTCCGCAGCATCATTCCTCGGTATTTCCGCTTTAGTCTATACGTCTGGTTATGATGGACTAATTTATTCTATCGGCTTCTTGATTGGCTGGCCTATTATCCTATTTCTGATTGCCGAAAGATTAAGAAACCTTGGACGCTATACTTTCGCTGATGTCGCTTCCTACCGGTTACAACAACGCCCGATCCGTATATTATCTGCAATTGGCTCACTGTTTGTTGTCGCCCTTTATCTTATCGCCCAAATGGTTGGGGCAGGTAAACTTATCGAATTGCTTTTTGGACTCAATTACCATGTAGCGGTCGTATTGGTTGGTATCCTGATGGTATTTTATGTTCTGTTTGGCGGTATGCTGGCAACGACCTGGGTACAAATTATCAAAGCTATCCTATTGCTAGCTGGCGCCACCTTTATGGCCCTTATGGTCATGAAAGCAGTAAACTTCAATTTCAATACCCTATTCAAAGAAGCCGTTGCTGTTCATTCAAGAGGTGAAGCCATCATGAGTCCAGGAGGATTGGTATCTGACCCAATATCCGCGCTTTCCCTCGGTCTCGCATTGATGTTTGGTACTGCTGGCTTACCTCATATTATTATGCGTTTCTTTACTGTAAGTGATGCGAAAGAAGCACGAAAAAGCGTTTTCTATGCGACTGGCTTTATTGGCTATTTTTACATTCTGACCTTTATCATCGGTTTCGGTGCTATTTTACTGGTTAGTCCAAACCCTTCCTTTAAAGATGCTACCGGTGCACTCATTGGTGGTACTAACATGGCAGCCGTTCACCTCGCTAATGCAGTTGGCGGCAACTTGTTCCTGGGTTTCATCTCTGCTGTCGCTTTTGCCACAATTCTAGCTGTTGTTGCGGGGCTAACACTGGCTGGCGCATCAGCGGTATCACATGACCTATACGCAAACGCCATTAAACGTGGTAAAGCTAATGAACGAGATGAACTGAAAGTATCAAAAATAACAGTTGTGGTACTTGGGTTTATCGCAATCGGATTAGGTATTTTATTTGAAAACCAGAATATAGCCTTTATGGTTGGATTGGCATTTTCTATTGCTGCAAGCTGTAACTTCCCAATTATTCTTTTATCTATGTACTGGCGTAAACTCACCACCCGTGGTGCCTTAGCCGGAGGTTGGCTAGGATTAATTACAGCGGTAGTTTTGATGATCCTCGGCCCAACAATCTGGGTTAGCATTCTTGGTCACGAGAAACCAATCTATCCTTATGAATATCCAGCATTATTTTCAATGATTATCGCTTTTATTGGTTCATGGCTATTTTCTATCACCGATAATTCACAACAAGGTATACAGGAAAGAGAACAATTTAGAATCCAGTTTATTCGATCACAAACAGGACTTGGTATCGCACAAGGAAAAGCACACTAATTACATTTTTATGTCCAACCTCTCCTTCGGGAGAGGTATTTTCACTAGAATCCACCTAAATTCAGAGCTATTTCACAAGTTAACCTCTTGTTTTAATCCTAGGTTAATGATTAACTCTTTTATTTAAATTTATTAATTAAATTATTAATCTGTATGCGAAACAAATGGCCAATTATTATTATTTTGACTCTCTCTTTACTACCGATAATATTCATTAGTGATTTATCTGGTGAGTATAAATTAAAAATAACATTACTGAGTTTCTTGTTAGCAAGTGTTAATGCATTTTTTTATTATTATAAATATCTTAAGCCTTTGGTTTTACTTATTTCTCTATTTTGGTCACTTAATATATCTACATCTTTTTTCTTCTTTAATGAACATCATATAAACTTTTCTTCAACTATTGCTAATACTTTTATTAATACAAATAGCAATGAAGCTGTAGGTATGTTGTCTTACAACAAATACTATGTATTTTTCTTTATTTTCATGTTGTTAATATATTTTTTGTCTATTAGATGGCTATCAAAAAATATAGACAAAAGATTACTCAAATCTAGTTTATGGGCTTTTATTTTTGTCTGTCTGTTAATGCCTATTGACTA